>CAJQNQ010000067.1 GCA_905479725.1 uncultured Paracoccaceae bacterium
AACCCGCGCCTGATCAGCCGCGCGATGGAGGGGGTGCGCCTGCGGCTGGGTCTGCCCGCCAGTGCCACGCCCCACGCGATGCGCCATTCCTTTGCCACGCATCTGTTGTCGGCAGGCGGCGATCTGCGGGCAATCCAGGAATTGCTGGGCCATGCCAGCCTGTCGACCACGCAGATCTATACCGGCGTCGATACCGCGCGGCTGATGGAGGTCTATCAAGCCGCGCATCCTCGCGCCAAGACTGCCCTCTGACACACAGTCTGGCGGCAACTGAACCGACATTCGCGCCGGCACGATCGACTTGCGGCTTGAAAGGCGGGGCGCGGATCACGGGGCAATCAAATTCTCGTAGGCTCCGGCATCGGCAATTGTTCGCGAACACCCTCTGATCTCCGTTCTTTTTCGCCTTGCCCGGCCTTCGCGCCAACCCGCGCCAGGCAGCACCCCCCCCCCGGCTGGCCCACCGGCCCGGTCTGCACGGTTGCATTTGGCGCGCGCGCGTCGGAAACTGAACTTGCTCCACCGGTTCTTTCACGGCAAAAGGCCCCATGTCCGAAACCTTTCGCGCTTATTTCGTCCATATGTTCACCGCCACCGGCGCGGTGTTTGCGATGCTGGCCATGCTCGCCGCCGTCGAGGCCAACTGGAGCCTGATGTTCCTGTGGCTGGTGGTTGCTCTGATCGTCGACGGGATCGACGGCCCCATGGCGCGCAAATACGACGTCAAGACCAAGGCGCCGATCATCGATGGCGTGTTGCTCGACCTCATCATCGACTATCTGACCTATGTCTTTATCCCTGCCTTTGCGCTGTTCAAATCGGGCCTGCTGCCGGGCTGGACGGGCTGGGTGGCGATCATTGTCATCACCTTCGCCAGCGCGCTATACTTTGCCGACACGCGGATGAAGACCAGCGATGCCTCGTTTTCGGGCTTCCCGGGGTGCTGGAACATGCTGGCCGTCGTGGTCTTTGCCACGCGGCCGGATTTCTGGATGATCCTGGCGCTGATCGTCGTGTTTTCCGTCGCCATGTTCGTGCCGGTCAAGTTTGTCCACCCGGTGCGCACCGCGCGTTGGCGCGGGCTGACGCTGTTCATGGCATTGGCCTGGATCGCCCTGGCGATCTGGGCTGCCTGGCTGGATTTCGCCCAGCCAACAGGGGTATCGGTGGCGCTGGTCGTCAGTTCCGTCTACCTGTTTGGCGCGGGCGCCGTGCAACAGGTCATCTTCCGCGAGAAACTCTAGAGCCGCGTCAGCATCACGCCCGCGACGATCAGCACCGCAGCAAGCGCCTTGCCCCGGTCCATCCGCTCGCCAAAGAACCGCCAGACAATCAGCACCGCAAACAGGATCGATGTTTCGCGCATGGCACCCACCAGCGCGATCGGCGCCAGTGTCATCGCCCAGACCGCAATGGCGTAGGCGGCAAAGGACGCGGCTGCGGCCACCATGCCCACCCCCCAGGTGCGCGCATCGGCCCGCAGGACCGCCCGCCCCTTCAATGCGATCACGGCGGGCGTGTAGAACACCGCCGACAGGACCATCAGCCAGCCGACATAGGCAAAGGGTTGACCCGAAACCCGCGCGCCCAACCCGTCCGCCAGGGTATACCCCGCCGTCGCCAACGCCGAGCCCAGCGCGAAGGGCAGCAGGCGGCGGGATTCGCCGTTGGTCAGCACCCCGCGCGCCATCAGCGCAATCCCCGCCCCCAACACCAGAATGCCACCGATTTCCGCGGCGCTGATCGTATCGGCCAGAAACAGCAGGCTGACCGCTAGCACCATCATCGGCGCCGCGCCCCGCGCGATAGGGTAGACGCGGCTCAGGTCGCCCTGTTCATAGGCGTAGGCCAGGAAAAGCTGATAGGCCATGTGGATCAGCCCCGATGCCAGAAGCCAGGGCCAGACCTCGGGCGCGGGAAAGGGGTAGAAGACCGCGACACCCGCGCCGATCAGCGCGTGCCCGACGGACAGCAGGAACATCGATGTCTGCTTGTTCAGCCCCGTCTTGATGATCGCGTTCCAGCCCGCATGCAGCAGCGCCGCCATCAGCACAGCCAGGAAAACACCGATGGTCATGGCTGCCTCCGCTGTGTCGCCCCGTTCGACAGATCACAGTTCCCGGTTGTCGCCAAGCCCGTTCAGATCAGCAGACCGCCCGCGCGTTCATGTTTCAACAACCAGACCTTGGTTTCCACGCCGCCGGGTGCGGAAAACCCGCCCAGCGTGCTGGCGCCCAGCACCCGGTGGCAGGGGATCAGGATGGGAATGGGGTTGGCGCCGCACAATTGGCCAATGGCTTGCGCGGGCAATCCCAGATCCTTCGCCAGGGCGCCGTAAGTGCGGGTTTCGCCCGTCGGTATTGCGCGCATCGCCGCGCAGACGGCTTGCTGCGCGGCGCTCGCCCGCACCTTCAGCGGCAGGTCAAACTCGCCCAGAGCGCCCTGAAAATACCGCGCCAATTGCGCCAATGCGGCGTCCAGCAAGGGTGTGTGGTCGGTCTCGCCGTCCCGCCACTCCAGCCCGATGATTTCGCCGCCGTCCTGCGTGACGGTCAGCGGACCAAGCGGGGAAACGAGGCTGAGGGCTGGCATGGCGCGGGCAATCCGGTTGGCAAGAAGGGGCGGTCACCCGCCCCCCTTCGGCACGCTACGGTGCGCCGGTTTTCAGTTCAACCCAGCGCGTCGCTGCACCGTTTGCAGGTGGCCGGATGCGCGTGAGTGCCGACATCGGGCAGGATCTTCCAGCACCGCTGACATTTTTCCCCCTCGGCATGGGCAAAGACCACGGCGACGCCCGGCACATCCTCCATCGTGAAGGCGCCTTCGGGGGCAGGATCGGTGGTCAGCGTCAGCGACGAGGTGATGCACAGGGTGGCAAACGTCTCCGGGTTGGTGACGATCCGCGCCAGATCCGGCGACAGGTGGACGACCGGCGCGGCCTCGAGGCTGGCGCCGATGGTCTTGGCGCGGCGTTCGACCTCCAGCGCGCCGGTCACCACACGGCGCACCGCGCGCACCATGAGCGAACGCGCGGCCAGATCGGCGTCCAGCCAGTCGGCGGGCGTGTCCTCGAAGTCCTGCAAATGCACAGAGACCGCATGATCGGGGCCCGCATGATCGGATCCCGCGTCATCGGGGGCCGCGTGATCGGGGGCCGCGTGATCGGATCCCGCACCATCGGGGAAGCGAGAAAGCCACACGTCCTCCATGGTAAAGGGCAGGATCGGTGCCAGCCACAATGTCAGACGATGGAAAACCGCGTCCATCACCGTCAGGCAGGACTGCCGCAGGGCTCCATCGGCCGGATCGCAGTAAAGTGCATCTTTGCGGATGTCGAAGTAGAAGGCTGACAAGTCGGTGGTCGCAAAAGTGAAAAGCGACTGGAACACGCCCTGGAAGTCATACGCCGCATATCCCTTGCGCACGACGCCGTCCAGTTCGGCAAGACGGTGCAGGATCAGTTGCTCCAGTTCCGGCATGTCGGCGCGGGCGACGGGTTTGGCGGGGTCATAATCGTTCAACGCACCCAGCATGAAACGCAGCGTGTTGCGCAGGCGGCGGTAGCTGTCGGCGACACCTTTCAGGATTTCCTTGCCGATGCGCAGGTCAACCGTGTAATCCGACTGCGCCACCCAGCCCCGCAGGATATCCGCGCCGTATTGGTCGATCACTTCCTGCGGGGCGACGGTGTTGCCCAGCGATTTGGACATCTTCATGCCCTTTTCATCCAGCGTGAATCCGTGGGTCAGCACCCCGCGATACGGCGCGCGGCCCTTGGTGCCGCAGGATTGCAACATCGACGAATGGAACCAGCCGCGATGCTGGTCGGTGCCTTCCAGATACAGGTCGGCGATGCCGTCCGGCGCGCCATCCGCACGGTCGCGCAGCACGAAGGCATGGGTTGAGCCGGAATCAAACCACACGTCCAGAATGTCAAAAATCTGACTATAGGCGTCCGGATCATGCAGTCCTTTCAGGATGCGCTCCTTGAATCCTTGCACATACCAGACATCTGCACCGCCTTCTTCAAAGGCCTGACAAATCCGGTCATTGACCGCCGGATCGCGCAGCAGGAAGTCGGGGTCGGTGGGCTTCGCGCCTTTTCTGACGAAACACGTCAACGGCACGCCCCAGGCGCGCTGGCGCGACAGCACCCAGTCAGGCCGGTTCTCGATCATCGAGTAAAGCCGGTTGCGCCCGGTCTGCGGAGTCCATTGCACCAGCTGGTCGATGGACGTCAGCGCCCGCGAGCGGATCGTTTCGCCGTAAGTGGTCAGCCCGTCGTCCAGTTTCTGGTCGATGGCGACAAACCATTGCGGCGTGTTGCGGTAGATCACCGGCGCCTTCGAGCGCCAGGAATGCGGATAGCTGTGTTTCATCTTGCCCTTGGCCAGCAGCGCTCCGGCCCAGGCCAGTTGCTTGATGACCGACACATTGGCGGGGCCTTCCTTGCCATCGGGCAGGATGATGTGCTGGCCACCGAACAGCGGCAGGTCGGCGCGGTAGCTGCCGTCTTCGATGACATTATGGGTCATCGGCAGGCCGAATTTCAGACCCAGCTGATAGTCGTCATCGCCGTGGCTGGGGGCGGTGTGCACGAAGCCCGTGCCTGCGTCCTCGGTCACATGATCGCCGGGCAGCATCGGGACGTCATAGTCCCATTCACCACCCGCCCCTTCGACACCGTGGAACGGGTGGGCCAGGGTCAGCGCGCCCAGATCATCGGCGCTGACATCCGCAAGGCGGCGCACCATGCTGGCCATGTCCAGCTTGGCGGCGGCAAAGACGCCTTCGGCCAGCGCATCCGCCACAAGATAGCGTGCGCCGATGGTGGCGTTGGAATTCTCAGGGCGACCGGTGACCTCATAAACCCCGTAGCTGATGCCCGGGTTGAACGCGACCGCGCGGTTTTGCGGAATGGTCCAGGGCGTGGTCGTCCAGATCACCACATGGGCACCGGCCAGCGCGCCGGTCGCGCCGTCGATCACCTTGAAGGGCACCCAGATCTGGTGGCTGGTGTGGTCGTGGTATTCCACCTCGGCCTCGGCCAGCGCGGTTTTTTCCACGGGCGACCACATCACGGGCTTGGAGCCCTGATAGAGCGAGCCGTTCATGACGAATTTCATGAATTCCTGCGCGATGACCGCCTCGGCGTGATAGTTCATCGTCAGATAGGGGTCATCCCAGGTGCCGGTGATGCCCAGACGTTTGAATTCCGCGCGCTGGATGTCGATCCAGCCTTCGGCGAACTTGCGGCATTCCTGGCGGAAGGTGACGGTGTCCACGTCATCCTTGTCCAACCCCTTGGCGCGGTATTGTTCCTCGATCTTCCATTCGATCGGCAGGCCGTGGCAATCCCAGCCCGGCACATAGCGCGCATCGCGCCCCATCATCTGCTGGCTGCGCACCACCATGTCCT
Source organism: uncultured Paracoccaceae bacterium (assembly GCA_905479725.1). GTDB lineage: Bacteria > Pseudomonadota > Alphaproteobacteria > Rhodobacterales > Rhodobacteraceae > Pararhodobacter. The sequence goes on from CAJQNQ010000067.1 coordinate 5,420, forward strand.
TCAGGACCTTGTTCAGGGCGTGACCGATATGCAGATGCCCGTTCGCATAGGGCGGGCCGTCATGCAGGATGAAGGGTTCGCGCCCCTCTTTTTCGCGCAGACGGTCGTAGATGCCGATCTTTTCCCAACGCTCCAGCCAGGCCGGTTCGCGCAGCGGCAGGCCCGCGCGCATCGGAAAATCGGTTTCGGGCAGGAACAGGGTGTCTTTGTAGTCGGGCGTTACTTCGGGGGTATCCGCACACATGGCGTGGGCTCCGGTCATCATGGAATTTGTTGGGGGATTAGCAAAGCTTGGCGCAACTCTCCATACGCCTTTTCCCGGCCACTCTGGGTCAGAGCGCCGGGCTGCTAATTCGAATGCCGATGAAGAAACCAGCCATCATGGCTGTTGTATACGCCGCCGGGTCTGCGGGGGCAACGGTCGCTCCTGAATTCGGCATTTCGTCGCAGAATGCCTGCGCCATGCGATCAAACTTGCGCGTTCAGGCGTTCTTGATGTCTTTCCTTGCGGTTTCACCCTTGCCAACAAGGAATTCTGTGTGACTATTACCGAATGAAAACACACTTGCGCTCCGCCACCCTGTCCACCGCCGCGTCCCGCATCGACCTGCCCGACGGCATCACGCCCGGTCACCAGTATTACGAACGTTCGCTGACCGTGGCCCTGCTGCGCGCGCGCGAAGCGACGATGCGGCGGTTCAAGCGGTATGCCGATGCCCATGACCTGACCCTGCCGCAATGGCGCGTCTTGCGGGCCCTGGCGGATGGCGAACCGCTGGACGCGGGCACTTTGTGCCAGCGCTGCGTGATCCTGCCGCCCTCGCTGACGCGGATCCTGCGCGCGCTGGCGGACCGGGGCCTGATCCTGCAAGTGCCCTGCACCGATGCCCGCCGCCACCGGGTGGCCCTGACGGATGCCGGGCAGACGCTGTTCGACACGCTGGTCGTGCAATCCGAAGAGTCGCGCCGCGAAATCGACCGCGCCTTTGGCGAGGAGAAGATGCAGACCCTGCTGGATATGCTCAACGAATTGCGCGAGATGACCGAGAGCCTGCCCGACCCGGAGACGCTGCCCGCCAAGGCGCGCGCCTGATCCGCGTCAGGCGTGTCCGGCGGCGGATGACAGGGTGATCGGATCGATCCCCATCGATTGCAGCGCGTCGCGCCATTGATGCTCGCCCGGCCTGGGATCGAAGATCAGTGCACGGGGCGCCGCGCAGGTCAGCCAGACGTTTTGCGCGATCTCGCCCTCAAGCTGCCCCGGCCCCCAGCCCGAATAGCCCAGCGCCAGAAGCCAGTCCGCGGGCCCCTGCCCCTTGCCGATCGCCTTCAGGATGTCTGTCGACGCGCTGAGCAGCAACCCGCCGGGCAATTCCTGCCCCATCGGATCATCGACCACGCCCCCGCCATGCAGCACGAAGCCGCGCTGGGTTTCCACGGGACCGCCGGACAGGATGGGAGAATCGCCCGCGCAGGCGCCGTCATCGATACCGATCTGATCCATCACATCGGTCAGCGTCAGGCGCGGCACGGGGCGGTTCAACACCAACCCGAACGCCCCCTCGGCGCTGTGCGCGCACAGAAAGATCACGCTGTGCTCAAAGCGCGGATCCCCCATGGCCGGGGTCGATATCAACAATTTTCCGGTCAGATCGAAATCCATCGGTGGCGGGTTCCCATGCCATGCAGCGCGCGTCGCTTTGACTTTGGCCCTGACGCGAGCGATTGCCAAGGGGCGCCGCGATCAAACTCAGCGGCCTGACACGGTTTTGACTTTTCGAATTCTGACGGCGTGCTAAGTCTGGTGTCATGAAAAATCGACTGTTCCCCCTTGGCCATGCCGCGCAGCGAGCGGGCGCGGCCCTGTTTCTTGCGCTGGCCGCCTTGCTGACGGGGCCACCAGCCCAGGCCCAGCAATTTGGCATCAACGACATCGTGCAGGCCGAAATCCTGCCCGGCTGGCAAGCCGCCGACGGCTCACGCATGGCCGCGCTGCGGCTGTCGCTGAATGATGGGTGGTATACCTACTGGCGCATTCCTGGCGATGCCGGACTTCCGCCCCGGTTCAACTGGTCGGCTTCGCAGAATATCCAATCGGTCGAGCCGATCTGGCCCGCGCCCGAAGTCTATGAACAATACGGATTGCGCAGCATCATCTACCGCGAGGAACTGATCCTGCCGCTGCGCATCCAGCCCATCAATCCGGATCGTCCGATGACGGTTCGGGGGGATTTGTCCATCGGCGTGTGTCGCGAGACCTGCATCCCCGCGGATCTGGAGGTGTCGGCCTCTCTGCGCGGCGCCGGTCAGGCGGATGAGCGTATTTCGGGCAGCCTGGCGCTGCGCCCGCAAGCGGCCGAAAATGCCGGGCTGCGGCGCACGACCTGCCGGATGGAGCCGGTCGCGCGCGGCACGGACCTGACCCTGCGTGCCACATTGCCGCGCGTCGGACCGGATGAGTTTGTCGTCATGGAGCTTCCCAATTCCGGCTATTGGGTGTCGAACATCCGCACCTGGCGCGAAGGCGGCGATCTGCTGGCGCAGGCACGGGTCAGCGATCCCTCGCGCGGGCCGGTCGGGGTCAGCCGGTCGGCGCTGGCCTTCAGCATCCTGTCCCAGGGGCGGGTCGTCGAATCCACCGGATGCGTCGGCGGTTAGGCGGGCTTATTTTGCAGAAGCGCGTCGCGGGCGGCGCCCCAGCGCATAGGCCAGCCCGGCCAGCAGCCACAGGGCCAGGATCCCGCCCAGAACGCTACCCATGAACACACCCATCGCCGCGATCACCGAGGCCCCGGCCTCGGGCATCGCCAGCGCGGTCAGCGGCCCGGCCTCTTGCCACAGGATCGTCCAGCCTATGGTCGTGACGAACAGCCCCACCACCAGCAGCACCGCCACGACCGGCACCGCCCGGATGCCCAGGCCGGCACGCCCCGAGCCAAGGCGCAGCGCACGGCGCAACGAGCGCATCATCCGGCTGACATCATGCCCGGCAGCCAGCAGCGAGGGCACGATCAGCAGCACCAGCACCATGCCGAAGGACAGCCCGTAAGCCAGCGTGATGACCGTGGGTCTCAGGAATTGCGCCTGGTTCGACTGCTCGAACAGCAAGGGCGTAAGGCCCAACACGGTCGTCGCCGTGGTCAGCATCACCGGACGCAGGCGGTCGGCGGCGGCATCGACAATCGACGGGACCAACCCGCGTTCCCTTGAATACTGGTCCACCGTCGATACCAGCACGATGGAATCGTTGATGATGATCCCGGCCATGCCCAGCAACCCGACAACCGAGAACATCGACAGCGGCACGCCCCACTGCGCGTGGCCGTAGATCACGCCGATGATGCCGAAGGGTATCACCGCCATAACCACGAAGGGCCGCGTCCAGCTGGAAAACACCCAAGCCAGGGTCAGGAAAATGCCGATCAGCACCGCCGCCAGACCCAAGAGCGCGTCGTTCAGGAAGGCGTCCTCCTGTTCCGACAACCCCGACAACCGGTAGGTGACGCCAAAATCCTCGGACAGGCGTGGCAGGATCTGCGCATCCATCTGCCTCAGCACATCGCGCGCGGCTTCCGGATCGCCTTCGTCCAGCACACCGCTGACCGTGACCAGTTGCACGCCATCCTCGCGCTGGATGGTGGAAAAGCCCTGCCGGGTCTGCACGCGCACGATATCGCCCAGCGGCAGATACCGCCCGGTTGCACTGCGCAACAAGGTGTTTTCCAGGAAATCCGCCGCGCGTTCCTGCTCGGGCAGGGTCACGCGGACCTCGGCCGAACGCCCGCCCAGCGGAAAGACCGCGGCCTCGATGCCCGACAGGCGCTGGCGCAGCTCGCGCGCAAGCGTGTCGGTGGCGAAGCCCAGCGCCTGCCCCTGCGCGGTCAGTTCCAGAACCAGCTCTTCCTTGTCATAGGCCAGACTGTCCTCCAGCCCCGTGACCTGGGAAAACGGCGACAACCGGTCCTTGAGCGCCTCGGCCGCCGCCTTCAGCGTTTCGGCATCGGCGCCGAACAGGTCGACCGACAGCGAATCGCCGCCCGGCCCCATGCCGAAGCTGCGGAAACTGAGTTCTTCCAGCAACGGGAACTCGCCGACTTCCTCTTGCAGCATCGAGGTGAATTCGAAGGACGAATACGGGCGCAGATCCGCGTCGATCAGGTCGATGGTCATCGACCCCAGTTGATCGGCATCCCGGTTGGCCGCCGCCGACAACCCGCGCCCGGCATTGCCGCCGACTTCGGCAACGATGGAATCGATCGGCCAGGTGCCGTATTCCGCCTCCAGCCGCGTGGCCAGCGTTTGCGCCGCGCGCTGCAATTCGTTCATCATCTGCGTCGTGTCGTCGCGGCTGGCATCCGGGGCCATCAGGAAGTTGGCAATCAGCGTGCCCTGCTCGGGCGACGAAAAGAACCGCCAGACCACATCGCCGCGCATGAAGGCCACCACTTGCGTGGACAACACCACCACCAGCCCGGCCAGCACCACATACCGCGCGCGGATAATGATCCGCATGAAGGGGCGAAACAGCGTATCGCGCAGCCAGTCGAACCCGATATTCACAACGCGCGAGGGCCAGTCATACCAATGCCGCTTCGCCGAACCCGCCAGCGCATGATACATGTGGTTGGGCAGGATCAGGAAGCATTCGATCAGCGACGCGATCAGAACGGCGATCACCGTCCAGGGAATATCGGCGATCATGTCACCGAAACGCCCGCCAATCGCCAGCAGCCCGGCAAAGGCGATGATTGTCGTGATCGACGCGGCCAGGACTGGCAGGCCCATCCGGGTGGCGGCGTTTTCCGCCGCCTCGGCCGGGCTTTCACCCAGATGGCGGAACCGGTAGTCGGCGTGTTCGCCCACCACGATCGCATCATCCACCACGATGCCCAGCGTGATGATCAGCGCGAACAGCGAAATCATGTTCAGGCTCATGCCCACCGCATACATGAAGGCCACCGCCGCCAGCATGCTGACCGGTATCCCCGCCGCGACCCACAGCGCGGTGCGCGCGTTCAGGAACAGGAACAGCAGCGCCACCACCATCGCCAGCCCCAGCGCCCCGTTCGAGATCAGCAGCGACAGGCGCGCCGAGATCAGTTCAGCCCGCGCGTTGACCAACTGGATGGTGACGCCCTCGGGCAGGGACAGCATCATCTCGTCCGCGACGCTCTGCACGCTTTGCTGAATGCCGATCGCGTCGCCCGTGGCCGAGCGGTCAACCCGCACCAGCATCGCCTGGCGGTCGCCCACGAAATACGCGCGATCCCGGTCGATGGGCCGCGCGCGCACGGTTGCGACATCGGCCACAGTCAGCGAGGTTCCGTCGGTGCGCGAACGCAGGATCACCGATCCGATCTCGTCCGGGCTGCGCCGCGCGGCCCCGGTGCGCACCCGCGTCGCCCCGCCCGCCAGATCGCCCGCCGGATCGGCCGAGATCGAATTGGCGATGGCGCGGCTGATCTGCTCGAGCGTGATGTCATGCTGCACCAGCCGAAGCGACGGCACTTCGATCGAGATTTCGGGCGAGGCAATGCCCTGGATACTGGTGCGGGTGATGCCTTCGGAAAACAGCCTCATCACGAATTCGTCGGTAAAGCGGGCCAGCTGGTCGACGGCCACAGGCCCCGCAACCACCACATTCGTCACCCGGTCGCGCCAGGTGGCGCGACGGATACGCGGGTCTTCGGCGTCTTGCGGCAAGGTCGTAACCAGGTCCAGCGCGTCCTGCACGTCGGACGCCGCGCGCGCGCTGTCCCAGCCCGGTTCGAACTCCAGGCTGATCCGTGCGCGCCCCTCGGACGCGGAAGCCGATGTGGCGGCAACCCCTTCGACGGACATCAACGCCGGTTCCAGAACCTGCACGATCGCCGAATCCACGTCCGCCGCCCCGGCCCCGGGCCAGGCCACCGTGACCGACACGTTATCGACCACCACATCGGGAAAGAATTGCGCCCGCATCTTCGGCGCCGCCGCCAGACCGGCAGCCAGCATCAGCACCAGGACCAGATTGGCCGCCGTGCGGTGCCGCGTGAAATAGCGAAACAGCGCGTTCGTCTGGATCCTGAGCAGATGCTTGGCCATGCGGCGTTATCCCCCCTGCCGCTGCCGGGCTTCGGACAGGCGGCGCAGCAGTCGGGCGGGCACTTGCTCCTGGCTGAGCGCCGACAGGATCCTGGTGCGCATACGCTCGGGCATGCGGGTGTTGGCCTCGATCCGGGCGATCAGCGCGGCGCGCTGGTCAGGATCCAGCGACACCATCTCGTTTGACGGTGGCGCGGCAAGGCGGGCTTCCTCGCGTTGCGGGCGCACCCGAATGCCCGCGCCCAGCAACGGGTTGCGGGCGGCCACGATTTCGCGGCCCTCCAGGCGGGGTGGCACCCGGATCAGCACGGTCTCGCCCTGACGGCGCACCACCTCGACGGTGTCGGCTTCCAGACGATCCTCGTCGCCCAGAACCAGCACACCTCCGCCCGCCTCGACGGCGGCAGAGGGCACACGCGCGACATTGTCCAGCACCGGTTCGGTGATCCGCACGGTCACGAAATCGCCCGGCCGGAAGCCGCGCGCGGCGACCATTTCGGCAAACATCAACCGCCCCGACTGTCCATCGCCCACCGACGGGCTGGCGCGCGACAACCGCGCCGGCGTGGTGATCTCCAGCCCGCCGAGTTCCAGCGCCACCTCGCCCAGGGTCGGTATCAGCGCACCAGTATCATCCAGAAGACGCAGATATTGCGCGGTGGACAGCCGAAACGACACTTCCAGCGCATCCGGGTCGATGACCCGGGCCAGACGTTCGTTCATGCTGGCCTGCCCGCCGGTAACGGCGGTGGTGTCGCTGAGCACCCCGGCGAAAGTCGTGCTGATCCGGGTTTCCTCGACCCGGCGCTCGGCCTCGGACAGGTTGATGCGCTGGCGCTCCAACCCGGTCTGGGCCTGCGACACCCGGGCCACGGCCTGCGCCTCGGCCTGACGGCGGGCGATGACGGCTGCGCGCGCATTGGCGAAGGCCAGTTCGGCCTCCTCGACATTGGCCTCGGTCGCCACACCGCGTTCAGTCAAGGTCTGGCGGCGCTCGAAGGCGCGGCGGCGCAGATCGGCCTGCGCCTCGGCCTCGGCACGGTCAAGCCGGGACAGTTCCAGCGCGCTTTGGGCATCGCGCAGTTCCGCCTCGGCGCGCGACAGATCGATGCGCACGATGTCGCGCGCGGCGGTCGCATCCGCGGGATCCAGCCGGATCAACACCTGCCCCGCGCTGACCGCCGCGCCGTCCTCGAACCCATCGGCCAGTTCCACGATCCGGCCCGCCGATGTCGCGCGCAATTCCAGCGTGCGCCGGGATACGACCTCGCCAAAGGCGGACAGCGTGGGCGCCATTTCGCCCGGCGTGATCGGCACGACGCGCGCGGTAAACACCCGTTCACGGACAACCCCGGGGCGCGCGTCGCGCTCGGCCCGTTCGGCCAGTGTTTCGCGCACCATGTTGCCCGCATAGGCCAGCAGCCCCAGAGCAAGGGCCCCCAGAAAAACAGCAACCAGACTGCGTGTCAGAAAGCGCATTCAGCGAAATTCCCGGTTCTTGAACGGTGATCGCACCGCCGATGTGACTACGTCCGCTCGCATTACACGGATCAAAGAGTTATTTCCGTCGCATATGTTCGTCCAATCGCGGCATTATTTCGACGAAATTGCAGGGCAGATGGCGGTAATCCAGTTGCCAGACCAGAATTTCGTCCCACGCGTCCTTGCACGCGCCGGGGCTGCCCGGCAGGGCGAACAGATAGGTGCCGTTCGCCACCCCGCCCGTGGCCCGGCTTTGCACCGCCGAAGTGCCGATCTTCTGCATTGACACCATGGTGAACACGGTGCCGAAAGCCTCGATTTCCTTTTCATAGACATCGCGGTGCGCCTCGACGCTCACATCGCGCCCGGTCAGCCCGGTGCCGCCAGTGGAGATGATAACGTCGATATCCGGATCCTGCGTCCAGGCGCGCAGCTGCGCGGCGATCTGCGCGCGCTCATCCTGAAGGATGGCCCGTGCCGCCAGCCGGTGCCCCGCCCCCTCCAGACGCGCGACCAGCGTATCGCCCGAACGGTCATCGGCCGCAGAGCGCGTGTCGGACACCGTCAGAACGGCAATGCGCACGGGCACGAAGGGTTTGGCATCGTCAAGTCGGGGCATGGGCTCACCTTTGGGTCATCCGGTTACTGCACCAGGTTTCGGCCAAGGTCAAAGGCCCGACGCCAACCGCGCCTTGATGCTGAGCAGATCGGCCCAGGCTTCGCGCTTGGCGGCGGGGTTGCGCAGCAGATAGGCCGGGTGCGTCATCGGCATGGCGGGCAGATCCCCTGCCTGGGTCCAATGCCCCCGCAGCCGCAAGATGCCCCGCCGCCCCAGCAGCGCGTCACAGGCGACATTGCCGACCAGCACCAGAACCCGCGGCGCGGCCAGTTCGATATGGCGCAGCAGGAACGGGCGCAGCATCGCCAGTTCCTCGGGCGTCGGTTCGCGGTTGCCGGGCGGGCGCCACGGCACGGTGTTGGTGATATAGACCGACGCCGCCGGATCCGGGCTGGAGCGGGTCAGGCCGATGGCCCCGAACATCTGGTCCAGCAGCTGCCCGGCCCGCCCGACGAAAGGCTTGCCCAGCTTGTCCTCCTCGGCGCCGGGGCCTTCGCCGACGATCATCACCTGCGCGTTGGGATTACCGTCGGAAAACACGCAATTGCGCGCCCCGCGCCGCAATTCGCAAGGCGCGAAATCGGCCAGGGCCTCGGCAAGGTCGGGCAAGCTGCGGGCGCGCTGCGCGGCCTGCGTGGCCAGCGCCACCGCATCGATTTCAGGCGCGGCGACGTGGACAGCGGGCGCCAAGGGCGCTCCGGCATCGGGGGCGGCGAACGAAACGGCACCCGGGGCAGTCATGGCGGGCGGCATTGGCGCTTCGTCCAGCGCCGCGGCAGGCTGCACGAAGCGGTCGACCGGTTCCGCCAGAACCGCGTCCGTCACGCCCAGTTCCAGCTGCCATTCCAGCAGCGCCCGGGCCAGGGTCCAGTCAATCGCCATGGTCATGGCCTGATCCTATCCCAGAGACGGGGCAAGGCCAATGAGTCGCGCGCGTCCGAACCGGTTTCCAGTCAAGCAGAACCGGGCACGGACTTGGTCGCGGCTTTGTCCTTGCTCTGCCGCCGCGCGGTTTCTATACCCGGCGCAACCAGATGCGGGGGCCGATGCGGCCTGAAACGGGGGGTTCCATGACTTTCACGCAGCGCCATCTTCTGGGCATCGAACCCCTGCACCCAATGGAAATCACCGCCATCCTGGACCTGGCCGAGGATTACGCGGCGCTGAACCGTTCGGACCGGAAACACTCCGAGGCGCTCAAGGGCCTTACGCAGATCAACATGTTCTTCGAAAACTCCACGCGCACACAGGCCAGTTTCGAACTGGCCGGCAAGCGGCTGGGCGCCGATGTGATGAACATGGCGATGCAGACTTCCAGCGTCAAAAAAGGGGAAACGCTGATCGACACGGCGCTGACGCTGAATGCCATGCACCCCGATCTGCTGGTCGTGCGCCATCCTAGTTCCGGCGCCGTGAACCTGCTGGCCGAAAAGGTGAATTGCGCGGTGCTGAACGCCGGCGACGGCAGGCATGAACACCCTACGCAGGCGTTGCTGGACGCGTTGACCATTCGCCGCAAGAAGGGCCGCCTGCACCGCCTGACCGTGGCGATCTGCGGCGACATCGCGCATAGCCGGGTCGCGCGCTCGAACCTGATTCTGCTGGGCAAGATGGAAAACCGCGTGCGGCTGGTCGCCCCGCCGACACTGATGCCCGCGGGTGTATCCGAGTTCGGATGCGAGGTTTTCGACGACATGCGCGCCGGGTTGCAGGACGCCGACGTGGTGATGATGTTGCGGCTGCAAAAGGAACGCATGGACGGCGGTTTCATCCCGTCCGAACGCGAATATTATCACCGCTACGGGCTGGATGCCGAAAAACTGGCCTGCGCCAAGCCCGACGCGATCGTCATGCACCCGGGGCCGATGAACCGCGGGGTCGAGATCGACGGCACCATCGCCGACGACATCAACCGCTCGGTCATTCAGGAGCAGGTCGAAATGGGCGTGGCGGTGCGCATGGCGGCCATGGACTTGCTGGCGCGCAACCTGAAGGCCGCGCGCAACGCGGCGTGACGGCCCGTTCGGCGGTGCAAAATCCGGCTTGATCGGCTTGGCGCTCTGACGCACCCTGTGCGCGCATTGACCGCAGCGAGGTGCGACAGAGATGACCTCACAGGAGGCCGCCGGCTGGACCGACATGCCCGGCGATGGCGAGACGGTTCTTTGGCAAGGGCGTCCTGACGCGCGCATCGTCTGGAACGACATTGTGTCGGCTCAGGGTGCCGCCGGCCTGCTTATCACCGGGATATCGCTCTTGGGGCTGTCCGGTTTGGGTAACCTGGCTTTCGCAGACGGCGTCGGCGTCAACCGCCTGTTCGCCTTCCCGTTGTTCCACCTCCCGTTTCTGCTGGTCGGTCTGTATCTGATGCTTGGGCCGATCTTCCGCGACGCATATCTTCGCGGACGCACCTGGTATAAACTGACCAACCGGGCCGCCTATATCGCCCGTGACATCCGGGGTAAACGCAGCCTCGCGCGGTATCCGTTCGAGGAAATGTCCAGCCCAGACCTGCACGACGACGCACCCGGAAGCGTCTTTTTCGCTGAAGAGTCGCGTGTGCATCGCTATAATGCGGACAGGCACAGTGGCCCATCCCGCGGGACCCGAACCCGCACAGTGCGCATCCCCATCGGTTTTCGCCGAATCGACGACGCCCCGCGCGTCTACCGGCTGATCCAGGATCACCGAGATGAAGCGCAGGCACCATAGGCGGCAAATTTAGGAGCAGCCCACCGGGGGCTGGCCTTGCTGGCGGGCCGTCAACCGCCTACATCAGCGGAATGGAAAACCGCCCCTTCTTGCCCGCCCGCCTGTTTCGTCGCCCGCCGCGGGTGAATATCGTCCGCCTTCAGGGGATGATCGCCGCGGGTGGTCGCGGGCAATTGTCCGACGCTTCGGTCGCCCCGCTTGTGGAACGGGCGTTTCGCGCGGGCAAGCCGAAGGCAGTCGGTCTGGTGGTGAATTCCCCCGGCGGATCGCCCGTGCAAAGCGCGCTGATCGGCGCGCGCATCCGGCGGCTGGCCGATGAGACCAAGGTTCCGGTGCACGCCTTTGTCGAA
>CAJQNQ010000068.1 GCA_905479725.1 uncultured Paracoccaceae bacterium
CCCCATGAAGACTTCGCCATCGGCCAGCAGCTGCGGCGTTTCGGCGCCGGCGGTCCACCAGATGGTCTGGTCCTTGATGGTGTCCAGCTTGGCAAGGGCGCGGTCGATGCCTTCTTCGGTTTCCAGCAGGTCATAGACATCTTCCATGGCGACGCCGTCGCACAGAAGTGCCCATTCCATGTTGGCGATCGGGCGGCGCTCGAGCGCGCGGCGACCCGGATAGGTTTCCGTGTCGAACACGTCACAGGCGCCGGTCGGTGCAGGAACGCCCGCAGGGACCATATCGGTGCGATAGCCGAAAGTGGTCGAATACACGATCTGCGGAATAAAGCATTCCGACACGATCATGTCGCCAAAGTCCACGCTGGCCGGGGTGCCATCAGGCGCCGGTGCCAGATCAACGTCGGGGTTGATGACCTCGGCCAGGCCCTCGTCGCACAGGCGCATCGCGTCGGAAGCCACGACATCGACCACATCCCAGGTCACGTTGCCGGCTTCGCTCATGGCGCGGATCCGCGACACTGCGTCAGCCGAGCTTTCGTCGGTGATGACGGTCAGGCTGGGGTTCATCGCCACATAGGGGTTGATATACGCATTGACCTGCGATTGCTGATACGCGCCGCCCCACGACACGACCGTCATTTCGTCGGCCATGTTGGCGTCAGCGGATGCGCTGCCCACGCTGAGGGCAATCGCGCCGATGGCGCCTTTGAATACTGTTGTCATTCTCATTCGAATACTCCCTAGTCGAACTTGTCCGCGATTTTGTTTGTGCCTTCCTGCGGACCCGGAGGGCACTGTGCCAAGTCACCGGCGCCTCAGGCGTCCAGTGCGCGGCAATCCTCTGCGCGCCAGCCGATGCGGATCTTGTCCCCGGCGGCCAAGCGGTTCTGGTCCTGGGCGTTACGATATTTCATCACGAAATCATCGTTCCCCGCGACCCGCAACCGTGTGCGGAACGTGTCGCCCATGTAGATGAATTCCAGCACCTCGGCGTCGATCAGATGCGCATCCTTGTGCAGGCGTTCCGGGTTCGATTCCACCCGCTCCGGCCGGATCGAAACGCGGGTTCTTTCGCCCGGCTTCGTCACGTTGACCGGCTGCGCGTCGATGATCGTGCCGTCATCCAGGCGCACCGTGCAATGGTCGCCCTTGATCGTTTCGATCACGCCGTCCAGCTTGTTGTTCTCGCCAATGAACTGCGCCACGAAACTGTTTTCCGGGCGCTCATACAGATCTTCCGGCGGGGCCAGCTGCTGGATGCGGCCATCGTTGAACACCGCCACCCGGTCCGACATGGTCAGCGCCTCGGTCTGGTCATGGGTCACGTAAACCGTGGTGATGCCCAGCGAATGGGCCAGGCGCGTGATCTCGAACTGCATGTGCTCGCGCAGCTGCTTGTCCAGCGCGCCCAGCGGCTCGTCCATCAGGACCAGTTCAGGCTCGAACACCAGAGCACGGGCCAGCGCCACGCGTTGCTGTTGCCCGCCCGAAAGCTGCGCCGGACGCCGCGTGGCAAAATCGCGCATCTGCACCATGTCCAGCGCCCGCAGGATCTTCGCTTCACGATCAGACTTGCCGATCCCGCGCACTTCCAGTGGAAAGCCAAGGTTTTCGGCAATCGTCATGTGCGGGAACAGGGCGTAGTTCTGAAACACCATGCCGATCCCGCGCTTGTGCGGCGGGATGTTGTTGATCGGCTTGCCATCCAGCCGGATATCGCCATGCGTGGCGGTTTCGAACCCCGCCAGCATCATCAGGCAGGTGGTCTTGCCCGAACCGGACGGGCCCAGCATCGTCAGAAATTCGCCCTTCGGCATATTCAGGTTCAGATCCTTGACGACCAGAACCTCGCCATCATAGCTTTTCTGCACACTATCGAACACGACGAAATCGTCGATGCGGTCGGTTGACACCAGTTATACCCCCTGCTGAGCAGATCTTTTTGCACGCGCCGAATTCAGAGTCGGCTTTGCATGAATTCAAACCGATCTTTCAGGAGCGGTCAACAACAGACCATGATTTGCGGTGTTTCCGCGTTCTTCGTGCATATATCAGGGATCATTCACCGCCAAAGCGTCTGTCCGCCGGAAATTTTCCCGCCAATTCCCGAATTCTCTGTTCCGATGGGCTGCCCGAAGGCAGCTGCGGAAAATCGCATCGAAGGGGAAATGGTGCGGTCGAGAAGACTCGAACTTCCACGGGGGTTAGCCCACAGCGACCTCAACGCTGCGCGTCTACCAATTCCGCCACGACCGCACTGGATTGGTGCGCTGCTCTTAGCCGGTTCACCCGACGATGTGAAGGGGGAAAAACGGCCCCGCCCGCTGCGCGGGCCGGGCCATCATGTCAAAATCCCGAAAGACCCCGGTCTTACTTGCTGTTGACCGTGCCAGGCGCCGGAGCGGCCGGTGCAATCGGCGAAACCGCCGGGCCGTTGGCAGCGCGCGCGGCCGCTAGGATCAGCTCATTGCGCCCATCCGGACCGGGGCGGAATGCGACCTCGGTCGGGCCGGCGGATTGCGTCGCCAGGGCGTTGGTGAACCAGTCCTGCGCCAGATCGGGGCGCTGCGCAGCGCCAATCCCCTGCATCAGGTGATGGCCCGGAAGCTCGCCATAGGCGGATTCGCCCAGCGCCACCAACACCATGGCAGAACCGATGGCGACGGTCATGTTGTCGGACAGGTATCCGCTGGACAGGCAGATGCGCGCGGTCCCGGCCAGGTCTGTCGGGCTCATGCCGGAATTCAGGACAAACTGCGCAACCTCCTGCAAGACAGCGTTGCGCGGCTGCAACGACAGGGCCGCAACATAGGGTTGCAGCAACGGCTCAAGCCCGGCGCATTGCTGGGCAACGCCTTGCGCCGTCGCGCCGGGCACCTGCGCCACCAGCGTCTCTCCTTCGGCGATCGCATAGCCGCGCGCCAGGCAGAACTGCTCGTTGAGGGCAAAGACCGGGTCGGTCATGGTGTCCAGATTTGTGAACCCGCCATTCGCCGATGTGACCAGCGCAACGCGGTTGCAACGCGACGCCAGCGAAACCGTGGTCGCGCTGCTTTGACCGGCGAAGAAGTTTGGCACCGCTGGCGCGGCGGCAACCGGTGCGGGCGGCGCTGCGGGCGCTGCGGCCTCGACCACCGGCTGGCGGGAGACGCCAAGCATTTCGTCGCGCACGGTGTCCAGCAGTCCGCGAATGCCATTGGGGTGGGTCGCGGTGACCTGCGTAACCTGTGGCCCGCCCAGCGCCGCGCGTTCATAGGCCGTCAGCAGCACCTGGCGTTCGAATTCGCTCAGTTCGCCGGTGGCGGGAAAGCTCAGATAGGCCTGATACTGCCGGATCCCGGCACGTGACTGGCGGCCCAGCACACCGTCCACGGCACCGACGTTGAACCGGAAATGGTTCAGGGCGGTCTGGATGCTGCGGGCCATCTGCCGTGCCGCCGACGGGGCGCTCGGTTCACGGTGCGGCGCCGTGCGGCGGGTTCCGTTGCGATCGTTGATCGCGCCGACGATGATCCCGCCGATGATCCCCCCGGCGATGGCGTCGCCGATATCGGCGCTGGCCCGCTGGGTGCCAGAAGATACCAGTGTTGCGACAATGGCGACGGTGGCGAGGATCCTGGAGTTCATCAATCAATTCCTTCGAAACATTCATACAACCTGTTCGCGAATCACCGTAGCACCGCTGCCTGATTCGCACCAAGCCGCGATTGACCCTCCCCTGTCAGGCGCTACCATGGGCGCATCGGCTCAACACAAGGCGAAACCCGGCATGGAATGGACGCATCTTTCGGGCCTTCAACCCTACGAGGCCACGGTGCAGGCGATGGAGGACCGCGCCGCCCGGATCGCCGCCGGACAGGCGGATGAGGCCGTCTGGCTTTTGGAACACCCGCCGCTCTATACCGCCGGCACTTCGGCCAGGGCCGCTGATCTGACCGACCCGGGCCGGTTTCCGGTTCATGTCGCCGGGCGCGGCGGGCAATACACCTATCACGGCCCGGGCCAACGCGTGGCCTATGTCATGCTGGACCTCAACAAGCGCGGGCGCGACGTGCGGTGCTTCGTGCACAATCTTGAGGACTGGGTGATCCGGACGCTGGCCGAATTCAATGTCACCGGCGTACGGCGCGCCGGGCGTGTCGGCGTGTGGGTGACACGCCCCGACAAACCCCTGAGCGCCGACGGAACACCGCGCGAGGACAAGATCGCCGCGATCGGCGTGAAGCTGCGCCGCTGGGTCAGCTTTCACGGCATTTCGATCAACGTGGAGCCGGATCTGAGCCATTTCGACGGCATTGTCCCCTGCGGAATCCGCGAACACGGGGTCACGTCGCTGGTCGATCTGGGCTTGCCGGTGACGATGGATGACCTGGATGTCGCACTGCGCAAATGCTTCGATACCGTGTTCGCAGACGCGTTTCAGTCCGGGTCTCAGTCCGGGTCTCAGTCCGGGCCTCAGTCCGGGTCTCAGTCCGGGCCTGACGGCTGATCGAATGCCGCCCCGCGGAGGGCTTTTGTCATTCGCGAACGGCATTTCAATGACACAGATCAATTTTTTGGCCTCTGCGACATATCGAGCGTTGCCGCCATCAACACGGCATTCTAGAACGGTGTCAGGTTTCTGCCCGGGTCCGCCGACCCTGACAGATGATTCCGCATAAAAAAGTTCGAAAAAGGAACGGGAGCAATCTATGGCCAACGCAGCCGCTCACGGACACGAGGACACCCGGGGGTTCTTCACCCGCTGGTTCATGTCCACAAACCACAAAGACATCGGTATTCTATACCTCTTCACTGCCGGCATCGTCGGGTTCGTCGCAGTGGCCTTCACGGTCTACATGCGCATGGAACTGATGAATCCGGGTGTGCAATACATGTGCGCCGATGGCGCCCGCTTGTTTGCCGACGGCGATTGCGCGGAACCGAACGGCCAGTTGTGGAACGTGATTATCACGGCGCACGGCGTCCTGATGATGTTCTTCGTCGTCATCCCGGCTCTGTTTGGCGGCTTCGGCAACTACTTCATGCCGCTGCATATCGGCGCGCCGGACATGGCGTTTCCGCGTCTGAACAACCTGTCCTACTGGCTGTATGTCGCCGGGGCCTCGATGGCGGTCGCGTCGCTTCTGGTTCCGGGCGGTGGCGGCGGCCGAGGCGCGGGCGTCGGCTGGGTGCTATATCCGCCGCTATCGACCAACGAAGCCGGTATCGCCATGGATTTCGCGATCTTCGCGGTGCACCTGTCGGGCGCATCGTCGATCCTGGGCGCGATCAACATCATCACCACCTTCCTGAACATGCGCGCGCCAGGCATGACGTTGCACAAGGTGCCGCTGTTCGCCTGGTCGGTATTTGTGACGGCCTGGATGATCCTTCTGGCCCTGCCGGTTCTGGCCGGTGCCATCACCATGCTGCTGACCGACCGCAACTTCGGCACGACGTTCTTTGACCCGGCCGGCGGCGGCGACCCGATCCTGTATCAGCACATCCTGTGGTTCTTTGGCCACCCGGAAGTGTATATCATCATCGTTCCGGGTTTCGGCATCATCAGCCACGTGATCGCGACCTTCTCGCGCAAGCCGATCTTTGGCTACCTGCCGATGGTTTACGCCATGGTCGCGATTGCCGCGCTCGGCTTTGTCGTCTGGGCGCACCACATGTACACGGTGGGCATGTCGCTGACGCAGCAGACCTATTTCATGCTGGCCACGATGACGATCGCCATTCCAACGGGGGTGAAGATCTTCAGTTGGATCGCCACGATGTGGCGAGGCTCGCTGACCTTCGAAACCCCGATGCTGTGGGCCTTCGGCTTCCTGTTCGTGTTCACCGTCGGCGGTGTCACCGGGATTGTGCTGTCGCAAGCACCGGTGGACCGCGTCTATCATGACACCTATTACGTGGTTGCGCATTTCCACTACGTGATGTCGATGGGGGCCGTGTTCGCGCTGTTTGCGGGCATCTATTACTGGATCGGAAAGATGTCCGGCCGACAGTATCCGGAGTGGGCTGGCAAGCTGCATTTCTGGATGATGTTCATCGGCGCCAACCTGACCTTCTTCCCGCAGCACTTCCTGGGCCGCCAAGGCATGCCGCGCCGGTATATCGACTATCCGGAAGCCTTCGCGCTGTGGAACTATGTCAGCTCGATCGGCGCCTTCCTGTCCTTCGCATCGTTCCTGCTGTTCATCGGCATCGTTGTCTACACGCTGCGCGCCGGCAAGCGCGTGACCGAGAACAACTACTGGAACGAATACGCGGACACGCTGGAATGGTCCCTGCCCTGCCCGCCGCCCGAGCACACGTTCGAGCAGCTGCCCAAGCGTGAGGACTGGGACAAGAGCCACGCCCACTGAGGCCGCTGCCCTGACGCCACCCAAAGGCCCCGGAAATGTTCCGGGGCCTTTTCATGTGCGCAGGACACCGCGCAATGCCCCCACCCCGGTTTTGCGCGGTGGCACAGTTCAGGCCCCTTGCCCGAGCAGGCGACAACACGCTATCGTGACCCGCGAACACCGAAACTTCGCGCGGTTCCCCGCCTCACCGGCCCTTCAAGCGACACGCCCGCGCGTTGCCACCGACATCCCGGGCCGCCTTGCCGCGCCACGACAGGATCTTGCTCCAAGCGCCGACCACCCCATGCCCTACGAACTGACCCGCCAGACCCCCACCACTGCCCGCCTGCGTCTTTGGCCGCACAACGCCCTGGCGCCGCGTGGCTTTGCATTGGCTGTCGGGCTGGCCGCGTTTGCGCTGGCCTTTCCGATGATCGCCTTGGTGGGCTCGTCGGCGCTTTGGGGGCTGTTGCCGTTTGCAGGGGCTGCGCTTTGGGGCTTGTGGTATGCGCTGGAGCGTAATTTCCGGGACCGTCGTGTGCTGGAAGAAATGCAATTGAGCCGCGACGGGATCATCCTGCGTCGGTTCAACCCCAAAGGCCCGATGCAGGACTGGCAGGCCAATCCTGCCTGGGTCACACTCAACCTGATCCCGCGCGGCGGGCCGGTCGAACACTATCTGATCCTGACCGGCGGCGGGCGCGAGGTGGAACTGGGCGCGTTCCTGACGCCTGAGGAACGCATCCGGTTGAACGACCTTCTGTCGG
>CAJQNQ010000069.1 GCA_905479725.1 uncultured Paracoccaceae bacterium
CAGCGCGTTGAAGGTGATGCCGGACCCCATGTATTCCTCGGACAGGCCGCGCATCAGGCCGATCATGCCGTGCTTGGACGCGGAATAGGCGGGTGCGCCCTTCAGTCCGCGCAACCCGGCGATGGAGGCGACGAAGATCACCCGGCCCCCTTTTTCCGCCAGCATCCCGCCCAGCGTTTCGCGGGCGGTCAGATAGGCGCCATCCAGATTGATCGCCATCATGTTGCGCCAGAACGCCATGTCCATCTTGGCCATGGATTTTCCTTCGGCAATGCCCGCGTTGGCCACACACACAGTGATCGGACCGCGCGCGGCGATGGCGGCGGCGCAGCCCTGCACGACGCTGTCCTCAACCGCGACATCCATCACCAGCGGGTGCAGGCCGGGGGTTTGCGCGGCGGCGGCTTCCAGCACTTCGGCGCGGCGGCCGGTGATGGTGACCTGCGCGCCCTGCGCGGCCAGCATCTGCGCGATCGCCAGGCCAATGCCCGTGCCGCCGCCGGTGACCAGCGCGTGGCGCCCCTTCAGGGTCTGTTCCATGGGTTCCTCCCGAGATTTCTGTCAGCCCGCGAGGTTAGACCGCTCCGCGCCGCCTGCCTAGCGGCACCGGACCTTGACGTTGCGGCGTGTCAAAGCCGTGCCGGATCGGCCGGATAGGTGCCCAGGATCTTTCGAGAGGCCGTGAAATACCGCAATTCGTCCAGCGCCAGCCTGACATTGGGGTCCTCTGGGTGGCCTTCGATATCGGCGTAGAACTGGGTCGCGGTGAAGGACCCGCCGACCATGTAGCTTTCCAACTTGGTCATGTTCACGCCATTCGTGGCAAATCCGCCCATCGCCTTGTAAAGCGCCGCCGGGATGTTGCGCACCTGAAAGACGAAGGTGGTGATCATGCCCTGATCGCCGCGCCGGGACGTATCTGGCGTGGGAGACATGATCAGAAAACGCGTGGTGTTGTGGCCGTGGTCCTCGATATCGCGGGCCAGCACATCCAGCCCGTAGATCCGGGCCGCCAGTTCGCTGGCCAGCACGCCATGGCCGGGTGTCTTGTGCTCGGCCAACTCGGCGGCGGCGCCGGCGCTGTCGGCGGCGGCCTCGGCCGTGATCGCGCGCGCGCGCAGAAAGTTGCGTGCCTGCGGCAGCAATACCAGATGCGCGCGGACATGGTTGATGTCCGCCAAAGCCGTGCCCGGCAGCCCCATCAGAGCGATACGCACCCGCACGAAGGCTTCGTCGATGATGTGCAGACCGCTTTCGGGCAGCAGGCGGTGGATGTCGGCCACCCGCCCGTAGGTGGAATTTTCCACCGGCAGCATGGCCAGATCGGCCCTGCCGTCAGCGACCGCGTCGATCACCTCTTCAAAGGTTGCACAGGGCAGCGCCTCCATCCCCGGGCGCGCGTTGACGCAGGCCTCGTGCGAATAGGCACCGGGCTCGCCCTGGAATGCGATACGATTGGTCATCTGGCCCTCTTGGCGAAAAAACTGTGCAGATCGGTCACTTCGTCGCGGTAACTACCGCTTGAACTCGCCCATGGGAAGCGGGTAGAACAACCGGAATTCTGTCAAGGACCGGGACGCGACATGTTCGATACCATGGTGATAACCAAAATTGTGGCGGGGCTCTGCGCGACGCTCCTGTTTTTCCTCGTGGGCATTTGGGCCGCCGATGTGATTTATTTGCCAAGCGAAGAAGCCGGCCATGAGATCACGGTCTACCCGCTTCCGCTGGACGAAACGGAATCCCAGGAAGTCGTCGAAGTGGCGGCTGCACCGGTCGACGTGATGGCGCTGTTCGCCGAGGCCGATGCCGCAGCTGGCGAAAACCTGTGGCGCAGCTGCCGCACCTGCCATCAATTGAACGGCACCAACAGCACCGGTCCCAGTCTGAACGGTGTGGTTGGCCGCGCGATCGACGGCGTCGAAGGGTTCAATTATTCTGGCGCACTGCTGGCGCTGGGCGATACCTGGACCGTCGAAGCCCTGAACACGTTCCTGGAAAACCCGCGCTCTGCCGCGCCGGGCACCCGGATGTCGTTTCGCGGGATCAGCGATATTCAGGATCGGCTGAACCTGATCGCCTATTTGCAGACCACATCGCCGTAATCGCCGCGCCGAGCGCGTGAAAGGGCCGTCGCACCCGGTGCGCGGCCCTTTTTTCGTGCCAAATCGGCCCAATACGCTTGATTTGCCCCTGCTCACGCAATCGCCACTTGAACCCTGCGAAAGGGTTGATTTAGCTGGACGGACGCAGGCCGCCACCCGGAAGTCGGCGCAAAATAGCAGGAGTAGCCGATGAAACGCCCCCAGACCCGTGCCGAAGCCCCCGCCCAGACCCGTGAAATCCGGCCTGCGCTCAGGGGTTTGGTTGCCGGGACGGCCCTGGCGCTGGCGGCGATGGGCGTGACGCGCGCCGCGCAGGGGCAGGAAGTTGCGATGGTCGTCGCGAACGGGTTTTCCTACTACGGTGATCTGAGCTACTCCGCCGATTTCCCGAATTTCCGCTATGTGAACCCCGATGCCCCGCAGGGTGGCGAGATTTCGGAATGGGCGCCGGGCACGTTCGATTCGATGAACCCCTACACCCGCCGGGGCAATCCGGGGCGCTATTCCTGGTCCTTGTATGAAAGCCTTCTGGAAACCTCGGGCCCGTTCGGTGACGCGGCGCCGGCGGATGCTTATGGCGAATACTATTGCCTGTTGTGCGAAAGCATCGAATACCCGGAAACCAAGGATTGGGTGATCTTTCGCCTGCGCCCCGATATCCGGTTTTCCGATGGCACACCGCTGACGGCGCGCGATGTCGTCTTTTCGCACAACCTGTTTCTGGAGCAGGGCCTGCCCAGCTATGCCGAGGCGGTGCGCCAGCGCGTCATCAGCGCCGAGGCGCTGGACGATCTGACCGTCCGTTTCGAATTCGCGCCCGACATCTCGCGGCGCAGTCTGATCGACCAGGTTGGGGCGACCCCGGTGTTTTCGCAGGCCTGGTATGAATCAACCGGCGCGCGGCTGGACGAATCACGGCTTGAAACCTCGCCTGGGTCCGGACCCTACATGCTGGACAGCTATGAGATAAACCGCCGCATCACCTATCGGCGCAACCCGGATTACTGGGGCGCCGATCTGCCGCAGAATGTCGGGCGGCACAATTTCGATACCGTGCGCGTCGAGTATTTCGGCGATGACGCCGCCGCGTTCGAGGCGTTCAAGACCGGCGAATATACCTTCCGCCCCGAAGGGAACTCGCGGCAATGGGCGATCGGCTATGATTTTCCGGCGGTCGATCGTGGCTATGTCGTGCGCGAGGAAATCCCGGTTGGCACCCCGCCCACACCCACCGGA
>CAJQNQ010000070.1 GCA_905479725.1 uncultured Paracoccaceae bacterium
CGACAACGTGATCCTGCGCGGCTTTCACCCCGCCCTTCGGCGGGACGACGCACTGTTCGCCGATTTTCTTGAAGCCCTGGGCGCGCGCCTGCCGGTAACCGCCGACAGCCCGCTCTCCGATCCGAATCCGCGGCTGGACGACCGGCTATTGCCCCTCAAGCGCGCTTACGACCAGGCCGCGCTGCCGCAAAAGCTGACCGCGCATCTGCTGCTGCGCGCGCAGGCGTTGCTGGGGCAGGATCGCAACCCTGCCGAACTGGACGGCGCGCCCGATTTCGACACCCTGCGCGAAACGGCGCGCGCGGGGATCACCGCGCTGGCCGCCTTGCCGCAGGCCCGGCTGGACGCGGGTGCTCTTCTGGCCCACCTGCCGCAGGCGACGCCCCCCGAAGCGCGCGCCCTGTCCGACGCGGTCAGCGTTCTGGCCGGCGAACTGGCGCAATTGCGCATGTCCCAGCGCAAGATCCTGGCGCGTCTGGACGCGCTGGAAGCCCTGACCAGTCCGGATGCCGACGGGTGAGGATCCTCTATGTCAACTGGGCCGATCCGCATGATCCGCTGGGACGGGGCGGCGGTGTCAGCGTCTATCAGCGCAACCTGATCGCGGCGCTGGACGCGGTGGACGGCGTGGAAACCGCGTTCCTGGGGTCGGGCCTGACGCATGATCTGGTCGGCAATGCACCCCGCGTGCAGCAAATCTCCGACGGGCCAAGCCCGCGTTTCCAACTGGTCAATTCGGGCCTGCTGGCGCCGTCTCATGCCGATTTCGCCGGCGCCGCCCAGCTGGATCACCCGCCGACCGTGGCCGCCTTTGCCGATTTCATCGACCGGTCCGGGCCCTGGGACGTGATCCATTTCAATACCCTGGAGGGCCTGCCGGCGCAGGTTCTGGCGCTGAAGCCGCGCTGGCCGCGCACCCGGTTCGTGATGTCCCTGCACAACTATTATCCGTTCTGTCCGCAGGTCAATCTGTGGCATCACGAAGCGCGGCCCTGCACGGATTTTCAGGACGGTGCGAAATGCGTGACCTGCCTGCCCGCGCAACCCAATCCGCGCAATGTGCGGCTGAGTTACCGCATCGACACCGCGCTGACCCGGGCCGGTGCGGGGCCGGGAACGGCGCTGTTTGACCGGGTGTTTCGCCCGCTTCTGGGGCTGACATGGCGGCTGGCCCGCCGGGTTCTGCGCGCGCGGCACAGGCGCCGGGCGCGGGCCAGGGGCACGGCGCCGAACGGCCGCGCCTTCGCCCGGCGCCGCGCCGAAATGACGGCGCTGATCAATACCCATGTTGACGCCGTGCTGTGCGTGTCTGACCGGGTGCGCCAGATCGCCCTGCATCACGGCCTGGACCGGCAAAAGACCCAGACCTGCCTGATCGGCACACGGGCGGCGCAAGCCTGGGGCGAAACCCGGCCGAAGCCCGCATTCCTGGCCCCGGATGGCACGCTGCGGCTGCTCTATCTGGGCTACATGCGCCGCGACAAGGGGTTCTACTTCCTGATGCAGGCACTGGGCGCCCTGCCGTCCGACATGGCGCGGCGCCTGCATCTGCTCGTCGCCGCCCGAAGCGGCGAGGCCGATGCCATGGCCCTGATGTCTGGCGCGCGCACGCGCCTGGCCAGCCTGACCCATGTGAACGGCTACACGCATGACGATCTGCCCGGCCTGCTGGACGGCGCCGATCTGGGCGTGGTCCCCCCGCTGTGGGAGGACAACCTGCCGCAGGTCGCGATCGAGATGCACGCGCTCCATATCCCGCTTCTGACCTCGGACAAGGGCGGCGCGCAAGAGCTGGGAAATTGCCCGGATCTGGTGTTCCGGTCGGGCGACGCGGCGGATTTCCAGCGCGCGCTGTCGGCGGTTCTGGCGGGGCGCCTCACGCCCGCTGACTATTGGGCAAACGCCCGCCCGCCCGAGACGATGGCCGCGCATGTAAATCGGCTGCTGCCGATCTACCGGGGCTGTCCGTCACCGCGCTCCTGATCATTGGCGCGCAGCCGGCGGCGCACGAAATCACATGCATCCCAGCGCACCGAGATCGCGGGATCGAACAGCACGGTCTGCCCTTCGGCGGCCAGCATCAGGTATTTGCGGTATTCCTCGGCATTGTTGAAATGCTGCTGGCGCGCGACCTCGGCCTGTGCCCGGGCATGAAACGCCGCGTTGTATTTGAAATGCGCGAATATCATTTCCTGACGGGCGACCCGTGCGTTGGCCACGAAATGCAGGCCCGCCGACAGGCGCATCCAGGGCTGGTATCTCAGCATCGCGTATTTCTGCGCCACGAACAGTTCCGCGCGCGATCCGGGCATCAGGCGGTGGCGCAGGGCGCTGGTCCAGGTGGGGCTGTTGGAATAGGGACCGCGCGCACCGGACACCTGCAAGAAGGGCTGCGCGTCGACAAAAGCCGCCTGCTCGAAGGGCGGGGCCGTGGTGAAATCGGCGTCGGACAACGGGCCATGCGGATACATGTCCAGCATGAACACGCGCGCGGCGTCGGCGCCCTCGGCCTCCATCCGCGCGGTCAGGTCTGGCAACCCGCCGCCATCCGCCTGAGCGCCAAACAGGACCAGCTCATCGGCGTCCGCCACAAGCGACCAGCGGCCGACGCGGAAATTAGCCATCAGCGCCTGCTGCCAGCTGACCCCGTAATGCGACGCGCTGTAATCGGTATCGACGGCGAACAGGGCGACATCCGGCTGATCCGCCAGATATTCAAAGCTGCCATCGTCCGAGCCGTTATCGGCGATCAGAAACCCGGTCACGCCCCGCGCCCGGTAGTGATCCAGAAAATGCGGCAGCATGAGGCGCTCGTTTCGCAGGCAGGCAATCACGGCGACATCGGCTTCGTTCACCCGCCCCAGCTTGCCGGGATCGCAGATCAGATCCAGCGTATTGCTGCGCCAGCCCAGCCGGGCGGGTTGCGCGCTGGGCCAGACCTTGAACGACCGGGGCCAGGGATCGCGGCTGCCTGAAAGCACCTGTTGCTGGCGTTCATGCCCGTCCAGATGCGCCAGCTTGATGCCCGATCCTGCGAAGGGCAAAAACCCGTTTTCCCAGGCCGGCACCAAAGGCCCGCCCGGCATGGTGCGCCGCAACACGCTGATGCGGTAATCCTCGCCCCTGGGCCAGATGTCGCGCAAGGCCAGCAGATCGCCGACCAGCTTGTCCTCCATGAAAGACACCGAGATCAGGTCCAGCCCTTCGGGTGTTTCGGATGCGGCGCACAACGCCTCCAACGCCTGCCGCGACAGGCTGTAGCCCGAGCCGCCATCCGCATAGGTTGACGGTTCGGGCGATTTGTCCAGTTCCAGCCGTCCGCGCGGTGACGAGGATTTGCGCATATGCCAGGCCCGGTCCATCTGCCCGCGCTGGCGGGTCAGTGGGCGGCCGTAATAGTCGAATTTCTGCCAGCACAGATCCGCGAAGAACGCGCTGGGATCCAGAAAGCAATCGTCGTCGATCTTCAGGAAATAGGAGAAATCGGTGTGGTCGCGCAGCCAACGCGCCATCGCCAGGGTCTTTTGCGGAAGGCCCTCGTAATCGTCGGGCGCGTCCAGGGCGACGACATCACCGTCTCGTCGTCCGTCGCCATCGCCGGTAAAGACCAGACAGGGCACCCCCATTGCCTGAAGCTCGCGCATCCAGCCCCGGCGGATGGCGCTGACCCTGGTGTCCAGATGCACCTTGCAGGAATACAGGCAGACCAGGGTATTCAGCAGCGGATTGCTGCGGGCGCGCAGATCGTCGCAAACCCCGCCCTGACCGGCGGATGCGGAAGCGGGCGGATCGCCCAGCGCGGCCCGCAGCCGCGCGGTCAGACCGTTTCCGGGGTGTTCGGCGCACAGCCGGCGCAGCGCCAGCATCGGCGCGGGCGCCCGGCGCAGCGATTCGACGGCCCAGTCATCGGTGATCGTGGCGCGCATCCCCTCGATATGGCCGCTCAGCACTGCCGCCTCGACCTCGCGCCCCTGTCCGATCAAAGCCGTGACCAGCGATAGCGCCAGACCGATCCCCAGAAACCCGCCATCCGGGCCGGCCATCGGCGTCAGGTGGCGCAGCAGGCGCTGCATCAGGGCGCGGTCCGGCCCCTCCAGCAAGGCCCGCGCGTCGGCCAGGGCCTGGACCTGAAGCGTGTGAAAGTTTCCGGCGGGCACATCGGCATAGGCGCCGATCAGACCACGCCGCGCGGCTTCGGTCAACGCCGCCGGAAGCGGCGCTTCAAACGCCCTTTGGCGTGGGAAGGCCAGAAACCGCAGCGCTGCTTCTTCGGGATTCAGCCCCGCCAGCAGGATGTCGTTGGGGTCCGGCAGCGAACCTTCGTCCACCGGAACCCCGGCCGGGCCCAGCAGATCGCGGCTAAAGCGCACCGCGTCCACGCAACCCCATTGCCGGAACAGGTTCAGCAGTCGGTCGATCCGCTCCTGCGCCGCCTTGTCGCGGGGCCCCGGCCGGACGATCAGCGCGCTGAGTTCCGCAAAGGCCGTCTGCGCACGCTGCATGCGCAAGGGCAACGTCCAGGCCGGGTTTCGCGCGACCCGGACGGCGTCCCAGAAGGCGGGCGACAGGCCGTAGATGCGCAGCAGCATCCAGATCAGCGCGTCATGCTGATCGCGGGGCAGGGTCGAGGATTCGACCAGGATTGCCACCACGCCGGCGATCAGCGCGGTGCATTCGGTTCGCTCCCAATATTGCGGAGCCCGCGCCTCCAGAAAGCCCGACAGCGCGTCGAACATCGCCCGGCGCGGCGCCATCGCGGGCAGGTGCTGGTCCAGGCTTGGCGCGGACACGGCCAGCTGCCGCGCGATCCAGCCAATGCAGGGCGTCAGGATCCAGTCGTCGCGGGCCGGCGCCAGTGCCCAAAGCCCGGCCGCCACCTCGTCAAATCGCCCAAAACAATACAGCAGCGGCAATTGTGCCGACAGCGTCCAGCGATCGCCCGACGAGGCCGGGCCCGGACGGGCCAATCCCTGATCCAGCCAAAGCCGCGCGGCGTTGCGCGGATCGTCGTTCAGGCAGAACCATTCGGTCAACGCGGTCAGCAATGTCGCGCGCAGGGGCCTTGGCGAGGACTCCTCGGCCCAAAGCCGCTTCAGAACCGCCATCGGCGATGCCTCGGGATTCTCGCGCATGTGCTGGGTGAAGCGGTTGCGCAGCGCGCTCAGGCGGTGCGCCGCGGTGTCGGTGCCGGGCGGCGGCAGCGTTGCGCTGTGCGAAATCGCGGGCGCAATCGTTTGCCCCTCGGTCAGATAGGCCCCCAGCCGAAACCGGTTGGCGGCCGCCAGCACGGCGTGGCGCTGGGGCGGCGTCAGATCCGGCAACAGCCTTGCATGGCGGGCGTGCTCCACTGCCTGCAACGCGGCGCGGTCATCCTGAACCAGGGCCCCGGATTCAGCCAGGTTGCCGATATGCGCGGCCATCTTTTGGCGGGTAATCCTTTGCGCGCCCAACACCCGGCCCGAAGGTGCGATCAGCGACAGATCCAGCGCCAGCGGGCTGGCATCCCACAGGCGCCCCGGAACCGCCGCCGCCCATTCCCGCAG
>CAJQNQ010000071.1 GCA_905479725.1 uncultured Paracoccaceae bacterium
GTGCCTCGGTTTCATCGTCCAACATCGACAGCCCCAGTCGCAGACGCGTCAGCGGGGTGCGCAGGTCATGGCTGACCCCCGACAGCAACAAGGTGCGCTGCTCGATATGACGCTCGATGCGCTCGCGCATCTGCAGGAAGGCCGTGGCGGCGGCGCGCACCTCTGTCGCGCCCCCGACCCGGAGCGGCAGGATCTGCCCGCGCCCGAACGCTTCGGCCGCGCGCGACAGGCGGTGGATGGGGCGCATCTGGTTCTTCAGGTAGATGAAGGAAATCAGACTCATGACAATGCCAATGGCAAACACGATGACCAGCACCTGATGCGGATTGCGCGCCGAAATTCGGCTCAACGGAAAGTCCAGCCGCAGCAATCCGCGCGCGCCGCGCAGCCACAGGGACATGTCGCCCTGCGCCAGCGTCACGCCCTCCATCTGGGTCAGACCGCGCCGCAATTCCCGCACCGCCAGCCGCCCGGACAGATCGTAGAACGGAATCGATGGCTTCAAGGCCCGTTCGGGCAGCGAGGCAACCGGCGTTATGGTCATGCCGTAGACCCGGGACAAATGCGCGGCCACCGGCGACAGCGGCGCAGCGGCCGGAACGGCATCGGTCTGATTCAGGATTTCTCGGGCGACCAGCACGAAATTCCCGGCCATCTGCCGCGTGACCCCGTCATAGTGGCGCTGGATGAACACGTAGGACATGACCAGCATGATCGTCACGACCGGCACAAAGACGATCAGCGCGGCGCGCCAATACAGCCCACGTGGAAAAAACGGTTTGAGCATTCGACCCAGCATGGCGATACTCTAGGCCCGCATCCCGCGGAAGACGAGACCCGCCGTGACCCTTGCAGAATTCTCGCCCCGCGCCGGCCAGTCCTGGCCCCTGGCCCCGGGCTTGCGCCTCGTGCTTGCACCCAACGCCTCGCCGATGACCGAGCGCGGCACCAACACCTATATCCTGGGCGAAGGCGCGGTCACGGTGATTGACCCGGGGCCGGCGGACCCCGCGCATCTGGCGGCCATCAGCGCCGCGCTGCACCCCGGCGAACGGATCAGTCAGATCCTGGTGACCCATGCGCATCTGGACCACTCGCCCGCCGCCGCCCCGCTGTCCGCCCAGACCGGGGCGCCCGTTCTGGCCTTCGGAGATGCCCGCGCTGGTCGCTCTCGGCGCATGGCGGCCTTGTCCGGGGGGGGCGATCTGGGTGGCGGCGAAGGGGTGGATACCAGCTTCGCCCCCCATGAGAGGCTGGCCGACGGCGTGACGCTGGAGGCGGGCGGGCAAGTGCTGACGGCGATTCACACGCCCGGGCATTTTGGCAATCATCTGTGTTTCCAGTGGGGTGGCGCCCTGTTTTCCGGCGATCATGTGATGGGATGGGCGCCCAGCCTGGTCTCGCCCCCGGATGGGGATCTGACCGACTTCATGGCCAGCCTGGACCGGATCGAGGCGCTGGGGGCGCTGGCCTACTACCCGGGCCATGGCGCCCCGATCGAAGAGGGAGCCGCGCGTGTGCGGGCGCTTCGGGCGCACCGTCGCGGGCGCGAGGAGGCGATTCGCGCAGCTCTGCGCGACGGCGCGCGCTCGCTTGGCGCGATCACCGATCGCGTCTACACCGACGTGCCACCAGCGCTTCTGCCAGCCGCCGCCCGCAACGTGCTGGCGCATCTGATCGACCTTCAAGCCCGCAATCTGGCGCGCTTCGACGGCCCACCCGGCCCGCAAACCCCTGTTTTCCCGGCCTGACATCCCGAAATGTCGCCTTGCCTTGGGCGGCGTCTTCGCCTGAACCGAAAAAAGCGCCCCAAAGCCGCGCGAACACACTGGACGTCCCCAAACCGCCTTGCTATATCGCCCCCGTGTTCCGGCGTAGCTCAGCGGTAGAGCAGTTGACTGTTAATCAATTGGTCGTAGGTTCGATCCCTACCGCCGGAGCCAAATAACTACTTGATAGTTAAGCAAAATGGGCGAACCTTCGGGGTCGCCTTTTTTCGTTTTTGCAACGATTTTGCAACGCGTGACGCTTGACCGAGCAGCATCGGTTAGCCAAGCAGCAGAAAGTTGTGACCGACATGATTGCCGAGGCCCGTGCCGTCGGCCAAGACGTGCAGGAACTTGGCCAAGTGCCAGACACAGCACTGTATGAGGGCGGAGGATACTTCCAACGCCCGACTCTTGTGATCAACGCCGATCCAGCCCTGTCGGTCGTCCGCGAGGAGCAATTCGGTCCCATCCTGCCACTGATCCCGTTCGATGATGAAGCGGACGCCATCGCCATGGCGAAGGACGACGATTTCGGTCTCGCCTCGTCCACCTGGACCGAGGACACGGACAGAGCCGTTGCCATCGCCCGAAAGATAGAGGCGGGTTGCAGCTTTGTGAACGCCCATGGGGCATCTGCTCAAGACGGAAACGGGCCTTTGGCGGGTTCAAGAAATCAGGAATTGGTCGCAACTTCGGATATGAAGGCATTACACAGTTTCAGGGCTTTCATTCGATCTCGGGAGGACCGGGAAGCCTGGTCTGACAAAAACGCGGGGATACCGCGACGAAAACGGGTCGAAAACGGCCCACGAGGCGAGGACGAAAAGCCAAAAACTACACTATTGGGGGCGGCCATTGTGCTTGCGCCCTTGGCGGCTGCGCGCGGCAGGCTAATTGAGCCAGTCGCTGTGGGGCACCTGTCCGATATTGACGCCTACCCTTGAGAATACTCGTCAAGAATGGTCGGAGAGCATACATGAAAAGCAAATCGATATCTCAATCGCCGAATGGTCGCGTGCAGCATCACGGCGTGTTCAACTCGCCACCGCCGACGGGCGCGGCGACGCCGGTGGTGCCGGGGGCCGAGGTCGGCAGGCCACGGGCGACACGGGCCGCGAGATAGGCAAACGCCTGGGCCTCGATCATGTCACCATCCAGACCGGCCTCTTCAACCGGCGCCACGGGGCAGTCGCTGGCGGCCGCGATCATCGCCATCAGCGTCTTGTTGTGCCGCCCGCCGCCGCAGACCAGCATTCGCGCGGGCGGGCGGGGGAAATGCTCGAACGCCAGCGCAACCCCCGTGGCCGTCGCCGCGGCCAGGGTGGCCAGCGCATCGGCATCCGAGAGCGCGCGCACATCGGGCGCCGGGGCGGCACGGTCCAGCGATTTGGGCGGGATGCGGCGGAAGAATTCATGCCGGCTGAACGCCTCCAGCAAGCCGGTTTCGGGGGTGCCCCGTGCGGCCAGCGCCCCGCCGTCATCACGCCGTGCCCCGCGCCGCGCCGCCATCGCGTCATCCATCGGCGCGTTTCCGGGGCCGCAGTCGAAGGCCAGGCAGGCATGCTCGGGCTTGGGAATGGCGGGATCGACCCAGGTGACGTTGGCCACGCCGCCCAGGTTCAGGAACACCAGCGGTTCGGTGGCCTTGATGAACCGGGCCAGCGCGTGGTGATAAAACGGGGCCAGCGGCGCACCCTGCCCGCCCAGCCGCACATCGGCGCTGCGAAAATTGCTGACCACGGGCCAGCCCAGGGCGTGCGCCAACACCTGGCCGGACCCGGTCTGATGCGTGCCGCGCCCGCCCGGTTCATGCGCCAGGGTCTGGCCGTGGAACCCCATCAGGGCAATGTCCGAAAACCCGGCGCACAGCTGGGCATGGGCCAGTTCCACAACCTCGCCCGCCGCCTCGGCCAGCGCGCTGCCCGGCCACGCCCCCAGCGCCGCGCGCAGCACGTCGCGCTCGTCATCGGAATAGGGGCGGAACGCGGTGTCGCCAAAGCCCGCGATCTCTACCCCGTCGGTGACCAGCACCGCCGCATCGACCCCGTCCAGCGATGTGCCCGACATCGTGCCCAGTATTCGGTGCATTCCACCCTTCAACATGGCTTTCCCTACCCCGTGCCTTCGGTCTATAGACAGCCCGACCCGCGGGCCGAGGACATGCACATGACGTATAAACCCAAATCAGACTTTCTGCGCATCATAATCGAGCGCGGTTTTCTGGCCGATTGCACCGATCTGCAATCGCTGGATGACGCGCTGATGTCGGGCACCGTGCCGGCCTATATCGGCTATGACGCCACGGCGCAGTCGTTGCATGTCGGCCATCTGCTGAACATCATGCTGCTGCGCTGGTTGCAGAAAACCGGGCACAAGCCGATCACCCTGATGGGCGGCGGCACCACGAAGGTGGGGGATCCCTCGTTCCGTTCGGACGAGCGCCCGCTGCTGTCCGCCGACGCGATCGACCGGAACATTGCCAGCATGAAGCAGGTATTCGCCAAATACTTGGCTTACGGCGACGGCGCATCCGACGCGATCATGCTGAACAACGCGGAATGGCTGGACGGGCTCAACTACCTGGATTTCCTGCGCGATATCGGGCGGCATTTCAGCGTCAACCGGATGCTGTCGTTCGAAAGTGTGAAGTCGCGCAT
Organism: uncultured Paracoccaceae bacterium; assembly: GCA_905479725.1. Lineage (GTDB taxonomy): Bacteria > Pseudomonadota > Alphaproteobacteria > Rhodobacterales > Rhodobacteraceae > Pararhodobacter. Next base: position 4,427 of record CAJQNQ010000071.1, read on the forward strand.
CGACCGCGAGCAATCGCTGTCGTTCCTGGAATTCAACTACATGATCCTTCAGGCCTATGATTTCCTGGAACTGTATCGCCGGCAGGGATGCCTGTTGCAGATGGGGGGCTCGGACCAATGGGGCAACATCGTGAATGGCATCGACCTGACGCGCCGGGTTGTCGATGCGCAGATCTTCGGGTTGACCACGCCGCTTCTGACCACCTCGGACGGGCGCAAGATGGGCAAGTCCCAGGGCGGTGCGATCTGGCTGAACGCCGAGCTGCTCAGCCCCTATGAGTTCTGGCAGTTCTGGCGCAACACGACCGATGCCGATGTGGGCCGGTTCCTGAAACTTTACACCGAATTGCCGGTCGAGGATTGCGACCGCCTGGGCGCGCTGCAAGGCTCCGAGATCAACGAAGGCAAGATCGTGCTGGCCAACGCGGTCACCACCCTGTGCCACGGCGCGGATGCCGCAAGGGCCGCCGAGGACACGGCGCGCTCGGTCTTTGAACAGGGCGGAACGGGCGACGATCTGCCGCGCGTGGACCTGACACGCAGCGAGGCGGACGAGGGTGTCTCGATCGTGCAGCTGTTCGTGCGTGCCGGTCTTGCCAAATCGGGCAAGGACGCCAAACGTCTGATTTCCGAAGGCGGGGCACGGGTCAATGACGAACCGCTGGGCGATGCGTCACGGATTGTCAGCGCCGCGGATCTTGCAACACCGATGAAACTGACTGCCGGACGCAAGCGCCATGCCCTGGTCTCGATCGAAGAATGACTGACATTCTATTTCCTGTTTTTTGTCTGTGACTTGCGCCTTGTTTCTCGGATTTTCTATGCAACCTCCCCGGGCCGGGCGGGCGCTTCTGATTGGCGGCACCATGTTCGGCATGGGCGCTCTTCCAGCCCCCCGAACCAGGCCCCCTTACGTCTGACATTCAGCGCGCCGCGGGTTTGCGAACCTGGCGTGGCGAAAGCCCGAAGCGGCGGCGATAGGCCCGCGAAAACACGGTCCGATCCGCGAAGCCACTGCGCAGCGCGACCTCCTGAACCGGGTGGCTGGTATCC
>CAJQNQ010000072.1 GCA_905479725.1 uncultured Paracoccaceae bacterium
ACGCTTCCGATCATGAGCATGGTGTTCGTCGCCAACCAGGTTTCGGGGCTGGATCCCGGGCCCTTCGAATTCTGGAGCCTTTTCCCCTATGTTTCGGTGCCTGTGGTGCTGATAACGGTGCTGGTCAACGCGCTGATCGACGATTCCGGCGCGCCAGGGGCCCCGCAGGACAATCCCCTGGAAACCGCGCCGGCCGAAAGCCCTGAGCCCTCGGCATCGCTTCTGTTCTCCAAATTGCCGCAGAGCCTGGGGCGCGACGTGGTTTCGCTGCAAGCCAGGGATCATTACATCGACGTCACGACGACGCAGGGCAGCGCGATGATCCTGATGCGCCTGAGCGACGCCGAACAGGATTTGCAGGATTTTGACGGGATGCGCGTGCACCGTTCGTGGTGGATCAGCCTGGCGCATGTCCAGCGCATCGAAAAGGGCACCAGCGGGCCGGAACTGCGCCTGGTAACGGGGCAGGCCGTGCCGGTGTCCCGTGCCCAGCGCGCCGCCGTGCGCGATGCCGTCGCCACCCGCAGGAGTTGAAAAAAACTGGAATGCCTTGAGGTTGCAGGCCGCAATCCCTTGCATCCCGGCCCGCATGGCGGCAACAATGTGGCATGACTTCCGCAGACAGGCATTCCAGGCACCGTGACCAGTGGGTCACGCTGAAGGCGGCGCACACGTGGTCCGTGCGCAGATTCGGGGACTATCTGCGCTCGCCCCGGTTCTGGCTGGCGCTGGGGTCAACGGTTCTGGTGGCCGGTTTCGCCGGTCCTTTTGACACCCATGCCGCCATGGGGTTTGTGACGCGGCTGTCGTTCTGGGCCCTGATCCTGATCCCCGCTGTGTTCTTGCAGTTCTACCTGTCGATGACCCTGCGCGAATTCGCCCGAAAGAGGCGCATTGCCTGGGGCTATCCGGCATTGGCGTCCGGAGCGCTGGGTGCGGGGCCCATCCTGGCGCTGGTCGGCGGCGTCAATGTTCTGATCTTGCCGCCTGAGGCGGCCTTCAGCTTCGAGATGATGGCGCTTTACACGGGGACGATGGTCCTTTCGATGACCGTGCTGATAAACGCCTTCATGCCGACCTTGCAGCCGCTATGGGGAATGCGGCGACGGCGGCCGATCCGTGCGCCCCTGCCCGATCAGGACGCCCCACCGGAGGTTATCCAGTTCTCCGCACCTGCCTCCGAACCGTCGGCCTTCTTTGACCGGCTGCCTGCCGACCTGGGGCGCGACATCATCTGCCTGCGCGCGGCCAATCACCATGTCGAGGTGACGAACAGGCGCGGCCAGGCGCGGGTGCTGATGCGCTTGTCGGATGCCGAGGCGGAACTGTCGCACCTGCCGGGTTTGCGCGTTCACCGGTCCTGGTGGGTGAACATGACCCATGTCACCGCGTCCGAGATCGTAGCCGGACGGCTGGAACTGATCCTGACCGGCGGCACGCGGGTCCCGGTCAGCCGCGCGATGCGCGCCGAGGTCGAGGGCAGGCTGGGCCGCAAGGCCGCGCAGTAGCGCGGTTGCGCCTGTTCACTATTCCAGCCGGGCCGGGAACCCTTTAGCGCGCAGATCGGTGCCCAGCGCATCTTCGAGCAGCTTCACGATCTGCGGCGATTGCGCGTCGCCACCATAGGCCGCGCGCCCCTTGACGAAGGTCTGGTTGGTCATCCCCGCCAGATCCAGCGGCACTCCGTATTCGCGCCCGAACTCCATGGCGAAGCCCAGATCCTTGAGCGCCAGATCCATGGTGAAGGCCACGTCGTAGCTGCCGTTCAGGACCAGTTGCCCTTCGGTTTCATGCACGAAGCTGCTGCCGCTGGATGCCGCGATGGCCTGCCACGCAGTCTTCAGATCCAGCCCGCCGCGCTTGGCCAGCATCAGCGCCTCGCCATCGGCGACCAGATGAATGAAGGCCAGCATGTTGGTGATGACCTTTATCAGCGATGCCGACCCCAATGGCCCCATGTGAAAGATCTTGTCGCCCATGGCGGCCATCGCCGGGCGGTGACGGGCGAACAGGTCAGCCCCGCCGCCGACCAACACGGTGATATTGCCCTGCGCGGCGAGATGCACACCGCCCGTTACCGGGCATTCCAGCACGCCCATACCCGCCGCCTGCATCCTGTCGGCCAGGCGCAGGATTTCGGGCCGGCCCAAAGTCGACATCTCGATCCAGTCGGCGCCCTTGCGCAGATGCGGCAGGATGTCGTCCAGAACGGCTTCGGACACGGCGGGCGACGGCAGGCAGGTGATGACCGCATCAGCCCCCGAGACGGCCTCGACCGCGCTGTCCGCCCAGGTCGCGCCCAGGGCCGTCAGCCGGTCCTTTTGCGCAGTGTCGCGGTCATGGACCGACAGGCCGAACCCGGCGTTGACCAGCGATGCCGCCAGATGCCCCCCCAGGTTGCCAAGGCCGATAAAGGCGTAGTTCATGCGCATCCTCCTGCTTTTTCGCGGTCAAGCTGCCACGCGTCGCGCGCCCTGTATGCACCAAAAACGACGTCCCGAAGCATTCCCTGAAGAAATTGCAGCCACAGCGAATGCCAGGGCGCGGGGCGAAAGACGGACCTATCGGGCCGCACCCGCCAGCGGCATGGACGGCGTGTCGAAACACTGGCCGACAACCCCGGCCCAATCGGACGGGAAATCGGGTCGCACGAAGGTAAGTGTAACCTGTCCCCAGAACAGGGATTTCATGCCGTCCGGGGCGATCATCTGGGTCAGGCAAGCCTCTGCCGGGTCGCCACCTTCGGCCAGCCAGAACCCGCGATACGCGCCGCGGCCGCCCGAAACGTCAGCCGCCAGCCCGGGCAGATACAGGCGCACGACGGTGCCGTTCGTGAGGTCGTCCAGGCGCCAGATGGCGACATCGCCCAGATCGCTGTCCCACAGGATCGGCCCCAGGGCGCTGTCCCACATCTCATCCGCCATGGCCGGAGCGGCGGACAACAGGGTGGCGGCTGTCAGGGCGGTGACCGCCTGCAAAGTGTTCCTTGAAAAGGGGCGCATGGTATCCTCTGGTCTGAAAACGCCAGCCTTGCACAATCGCTGGAAAATGCCGATGCAAATCTGCGACGGGCCACCTGTTTGAGCGCCGGTGCCTTGCCGGACGCCAGCGGCTGGACTAAGCAGGCAGCCAGACCCTTAGAAAAGGCTTGCCTCATGCGCATTCTCATCACCAATGACGACGGCATCAACGCACCGGGCCTGAAGGTGATGGAGGCGATCGCGGAGGACCTTGCAGGTCCCAAGGGCGAAGTCTGGGTCGTGGCGCCGGCGTTCGAACAATCCGGCGTGGCGCACAAGATCAGCTATACGCACCCGATGATGGTCGCCAGGATGGGCCCGCGCCGCTACGCAGCCGAGGGCAGCCCGGCGGATTGCGTTCTGGCCGGTTATTTCGACGTGTTGCAGGGCGCCAAGCCGGATCTGGTTCTGTCCGGGGTCAACCGGGGGAACAACTCGGCCGAGAATACCCTGTATTCCGGCACCGTCGGCGCCGCGATGGAGGCCGCGCTTCAGGGCCTGAAAGCCATCGCGCTGTCGCAATATATCGGCCCGCGCACGGAAGAGATGAGCAGCCTGTTCGAACCCGCGGTCGAACACGGCGTCTCGGTGGTGCGCAACCTTCTGGACAATGCTTTGTGGGACGACGCGGATTACCGGCTGTTCTACAACGTCAACTTTCCGCCCGTCCCCGCCGCCGAGGTCAAGGGCACCCGCGTCACAACGCAGGGCTTCCGGCGCAAGACGAATTTCGGGGTCGAGCCGCATATCTCGCCCTCGGGCCGGAAATTCCTGTGGATCAAGGGCGGACCGCAACACCTGGCTACCCTGCCCGGCACCGACGCCGCCGCCAACCTGGACGGCTACATTTCCATCACGCCGCTGCGCTGTGACATGACCGCCCATGACAGCATCGACACGCTCAAGGATCGCCTGGAATGACCGACGCCGACCGCGCCGAAAGCATCATGCGGTTCATCTACGCGTTGCGGTCCAAGGGCGTGACTGACGCCAACGTCCTGCGCGCCATGGAGCGGATCGACCGCGCCGCCTTTCTGCGCGGCATTTTCGCCGATCGCGCCTACGAGGACACACCCCTGCCGATCGCTTGCGGGCAGACCATCAGCCAGCCCTCGGTCGTGGCGCTGATGACCGAAGCCCTGGAAATCTCGCCGCGCGACAAGGTGCTGGAGGTCGGAACCGGATCCGGCTACCAGGCGGCTATCCTCAGCCAGCTGGCGCGGCGGGTCTACACTGTCGAACGGCACCGAACGCTGGTCGCCGAAGCGCGCCGCGCGTTCGACGCCCTTGGCCTGTCGAACATCACTTGCCTTGCCTCGGACGGATCCTTCGGTCTGCCCGAGCAGGCGCCCTTTGACCGCATTCTGGTCACCGCCGCCGCCGAGGACACGCCCGGCCCCCTGAAACAGCAGTTACGGGTCGGCGGAGTCATGGTGGTGCCGGTCGGCCAGTCCGACACGGTGCAAAGCCTGATCCGGGTGCGGCGGCTGGAAAAGGGCTTTGACTACGAAGAGTTGCGCCCGGTGCGCTTCGTTCCCCTTCTGGAGGGCATGGCGAAGGATTGACGCGGCGGCAAACCGGCATGGGCTGCGCGGAAATCCCCAACACGTTGTGGTGATGGGGTGTATTTCAGCGATGAATCCGCTATAAAAAGGCTAAAGACCGCTGCGCCCAAACGGGGCGCAAACGACAAGGGTCAACTGGGTGCAGGACAAGATGAGCAGCGTAAAAGTGATTGCGGTCGGGCGCCGAATGCCGGATTCGCGCGGACTTCTGAAGCGGGTAGCCTTGATGGGCGGCATCGCACTGTTGCTGTCGGGCTGTGCGACAGTCCCCAATTTCGATTGGGATCTGCGACCGACAAACCGGTTTTCAACCTCGGCCGCGGCGCGACAGGCCACCGCTGCCCGTCCGGCGCCGGATGCGCGTGGGATCATTTCCTATCCCGGATATCAGGTTGTCGTCGCCGGGCGCGGCGAAATCGTCAGCGACATCGCGCAACGGCTGGGTCTGCCGCCGGCCGATCTGGCCAGACTGAACGCGGTCGAGCCGTCAACCGTGATGCGTGGCGGCGAATTGCTGGTCCTGCCCGGCCGGGCCGGCGCCGCAGGCGTGGGGTCCATCACCACGGCTCCGCTGTTGGAAGCCGCGCCAGCCGCCGGACCCGAGCCGGTGCAACACGCTGTGCGTCGTGGCGAGACCGCGTTTTCGATCGCACGGCTTTACGATGTCTCGCCACGCTCGCTGGCGGAATGGAACGGGCTCGACGGCAACATGAGCGTGCGCGAAGGCCAGATCCTGATGATCCCGGTCGCCCAGGTCGCAGTCCCTCAGGGCGCTGCCCCCCAGGTTGCGGGCATTGGCGCACCGTTGACAGCAACCGGAGTGCCCTTGGCCGCGCCCACGCCGGCGATAGATACCACGCTGCCCGGCCAGGGTTCGCTTACCCCGGTTCCGCCGTCAGCCGCTACACCCCTGCCAGCGACAGACCCGACCCCGGCAGGCGCGGGCACCACTGGCGCCGGCCCCAGTACCCCGCCCACCGAGCCGGTGGCGGACATGGCCGCCGAACGCAGCGCTGCGCCGCAACTTGCGATGCCTGTTCAGGGACGGATCATCCGCGCCTATGCACGCGGCCGCAACGAGGGCATCGGCATCGGCGCACCGGCCGGCACTGCCGTTCAGGCCGCCGAAGCCGGAACAGTGGCGGCGATCACGCAAGACACCGATCAGGTTCCGATCATGGTGATCCGCCACGAAAACAACCTGCTGACTGTCTACGCCAATATTGACGATATCCGCGTCGCGCGCGGTGACCGCGTGGCGCGCGGCCAGACCATCGCCACGGTGCGTCAGGGCGATCCCTCTTTCCTGCATTTCGAAGTGCGCGACGGTTTCGAAAGTGTCGATCCGATGCCCTATCTGCAATAGCCCGGTGCGAAATGAGGCCGGGCAAGGGGGCGTTGCCCCCTTCGCCCTTCGGGCTCATCCCCCAGAGTATTTTTGGGCAAGATGAAGCACAATTCTATTTAAATTGTCCGAAATTCCTCTGCCATCTTTGTGCCATCAAATATCCCGGGGGAGGCCGCAGGCCGGGGGCAGAGCCCCGAGGACAAATGGAACAAGCCCGCAGGGCTTTCGATTTGGAGCGCAGGCCGGCGGCCTGCGCCCTTGACGGGCTGCGCGGCGGGCGTCAAACCCGGCTCATGATTCCGGCTTCGACCCTTGAACAGATCACCCAGCGTTTTGGCTATCTTGAGGCCCGTTTGGCCGAGGGCGCCGAGCCATCGCGCTTGGCCGAAGTTGCCCGGGAATACGATCAGCTCAAGCCCGTCATCGAGGCTATCGAAATGTATCGCACCGCTTCGAACCAGCGCTCCGAAGCCGAGGCGATGTTGAGCGATCCCGAACTGCGGGATTTGGCCAGGGACGAGATCGCAGCGCTGGATGAAGCCCTTCCAGAGCTTGAAGCCCGACTCAAGCTGGCCTTGATCCCGCGGGATGCCGCCGATGCCAAGCCCGCCATCATCGAGATCCGGCCCGGAACCGGCGGCGAAGAGGCGGCCCTGTTTGCTGCGGATCTGCTGCGGCTGTATCAACGCTATGCCGAGAGCCGGGGGTGGCGCTGCGAGATCATCGCCTTGACAGAGACCGAGCTGGGCGGCCTGCGCGAGGCGGTCATGCGGGTCCAGGGGGCCGGGGTGTTTGCGCGGTTGAAGTTCGAATCCGGCGTCCACCGGGTGCAGCGCGTCCCGGTCACGGAATCGGGCGGGCGGATTCACACCTCTGCCGCAACCGTCGCCGTGTTGCCCGAGGCGGTCGAACTCGATTTGCAGATCCCGGACAGCGATCTGCGCATCGATACGATGCGGGCGTCCGGTGCGGGTGGACAGCATGTGAACACGACCGACTCTGCGGTGCGCATCACGCATATTCCGTCGGGCCTCGTGGTGATCAGTTCCGAGAAATCGCAACACCAGAACCGGCGGCTGGCAATGGATGTGCTGCGCGCGCGGCTGTTCGACATGGAACGGCGCAAGCAGGATGAGGCGCGCGCCGCCGACCGAAAGGCGCAGGTCGGCGGTGGCGACCGGTCCGAGCGCATTCGCACCTACAATTTTCCCCAAGGCCGCCTGACTGACCACCGCATCAACCTCACGCTCTATGCCCTGCCGCAGATCATGGCGGGTGATCTGGACCCGGTGATCGATGCGCTTAGTGCCGATGACCAGGCGCGCAAGCTGGCTGAGTTGGACGGATGACGGTAGCGCAGTCGCTTGGCGCGGCGATTGCCCGCCTGAACGCAGCGGGCATCCCCGATGCACCGCGCGACGCAAGAATATTGGTGGCGCATGCACTGGGGATCGGATCCGACCGGTTGACGCTGGCCCTGCACGAAGAGCTTCCTGCCGCCGCCGAGGCCGCCCTGGCCGCCGCACTGGCGCGGCGCGAGTCGCGCGAGCCGGTCAGCCACATCACTGGCACCCGCCTGTTCTGGGGCCGCGTATTCCACGTGAACAGCGATGTTCTGGACCCGCGCCCCGAGACAGAGGGCCTGATCGCCGCCAGCCTTGACGCCCCGTTTCAGCACGTTCTGGATCTGGGCACCGGGTCGGGCGCGATAGTTCTGAGTTTGCTGGCGGAATGCCCGGATGCGCGAGGTCTGGGCGTGGATCTGTCCCTGGCCGCACTTGACATTGCGCGAGGAAACGCACGCACGCTCGGTCTGCAAGATCGCGTGGCCTTTTCCCGGTCTGACTGGTTCGAAGCTGTCAAGGGAAAGTACGATCTGATCGTCTCGAATCCGCCCTATCTGGCCGAGACCGAGATCGCGGGCCTGTCCCCCGAGGTGCGGCTGCACGAGCCGCGAATGGCGCTGACGCCCGGCGGCGACGGGTTGGACGCCTATCGCATCCTGTCCGCCCGTGCCCCCCGGTTTCTGACGCCGCAGGGTCGTCTGGTGATGGAACTCGGCCCGACACAAGCCACCGACGTCTTGACGATGATGACGGAGGCGGGCTTCACAAGGCTTGAAACCCGCCGGGATTTCGATGGCCGCAACCGGGTTGTGATGGGGCTGTGGCCCGGCCACGCTACGGGCTAACCGCCGAAATTATGCTTTTTGGGTCACGACGCGGTGAAAAACCGGGATAATCCGTCGGTTTTCATGCAATGTTACGGAAATCAGGGTTGTATGGCGCCGATTGGCGTGCTTATACGCGGCTTGTGTCGCGCCGGGTCGAACAATTGACAAGCCCAGCATTTGACACTGCCATCTTGCCAGACCTGAACCCGTTACGGGCCCTTCCGGGGCCAGACCGGGGTCAAACGTCCCGACAAAGGCCGGAACCTGCCTCCATGAGACCATCGAACAAACGTTCGCGCTCGAACAAGAACCGCCCTCGCTCGCTTGGAAATGTCGTGAACCGCGTGTTCGACAGTTCCGGCCCGGAAGGGAAGGTGCGCGGAACCCCGCAACAGATCATCGACAAATACACGGTTCTGGCCCGGGATGCGCAGCTGTCCGGCGACCGTGTTGCCGCCGAAAACTTTCAGCAACATGCCGAACACTATACCCGCATGCTGAACGAGGCGCTGGCCGAGCAGGCCAAAGAGGCCGAGGCGCGGCGCGAGCAACAGCAACAGCAACAGCAGCAGGGCCGTCGCAACGACCAGCGCGACGACAGCGGCGGCAACGACGGCGGCGGCGGCGGCGGAACCGATTCGGATGACGGGGCCGACCCGCGGCCCGACAACCGCAGTGACCGCTCTGACGGCAGGGAACGCCGCGGAAACCGGCGCACCGGCCGCCGCGACAATGAACAGCGAGACAACCGTCAGTCGGGCTCCGAGAGCGCGGACACCTCTGGCGCGCCACAAGGAGACGAGTCGGACTCGATGCTGGTCGAAACACCGGAATCGCGGGCCGGCGGCGCCCCTGTGCCCCTTCAGGCTGCCCCAGCCCCAACCCCTGCCCCGACCGACAGTACCGACAAGCCGAAGCGGGCGCGCAAGCCCCGCAAGCCTCGGGCCGAGGGCGAACAGAGCGCCGATCAGCCGTCGGACCAGGCGTCCGAGCAAGTTGCGTCCGACGCGGGCACAACGGTAACGCCGGACTGAGCCCGCGCTGAGAGCGCACAGACTGGCTTCAGACTGTTTTCAGACTGGGCACAAAGGCCGATGCCAAATCGGTGCAAAGTATCGCGGGGGCATCGGCCCCCGTTCTTTGCTGATGTGTCCGGCAGCATCAATTGGTTTTGCCTGCAATTGGCTTTGATTACGCCCCGGTGCGCCCTATATTCTTTCTGCCTGCCGCCAATGGAAACTGTCCCCGATGTCGCTGCCCCCCGGCTTTCTGGACGAGTTGCGAACCCGCGTGTCCATCGCGCAGGTGGTCGGGCGCGCTGTGACATGGGACTTGCGCAAGTCCAATCAGGGCAAGGGCGATTTCTGGGCGCCATGCCCGTTTCATCATGAAAAGACCGCGTCCTTTCATGTCGATGACCGAAAGGGATTCTATTATTGCTTCGGCTGCCAGGCCAAGGGCGACGCGCTGACCTTCCTGCGGGAAACCCAGAACCTGCAATTCATGGAAGCGGTGGAAACGCTGGCACGTGAAGCCGGGATGACCATGCCCGAGCGCGACCCGCAAGAACGCCAGCGCGCGGACCGCCGCACTCTGTTGACCGAAATTATGGAGCAGGCGGGGCGCTACTACCGGATGCAATTGATGGGCGCGCAGGCCGCCGAGGCCCGCGCCTATCTGGTGCGCCGGGGCCTGAGCGAGGCGCAGATCGAGCACTGGGGCATCGGCTTTGCACCTGACGCTCGCCATGAGCTGTGGCAGCACCTGACGCAGGCAGGTGTCGCACCGGAGCTGATAATCGAGGCCGGATTATGCGCCAGGCCGGATGACGGCGGCCAGCCCTATGACCGGTTCCGCGGCCGCATCCTGTTTCCGATCCGCGATGCCAGGGACCGCTGCATCGCCTTCGGCGGGCGGGCAATGGCCCTCAACGCGCGCGCGAAATACCTGAATTCGCCCGAAACGCCGCTGTTCGACAAGGGGCGCACGCTGTTCAATATCGGCCCCGCCCGCGCGGCGATGGGCAAGGACACCCCGCTGATCGTCGCCGAAGGGTATATGGATGTGATCGCCCTGGTCGGCGCCGGGTTCGAGGGGGCGGTCGCCCCATTGGGCACGGCCGTGACCGAAGATCAGCTGCGCCTGATGTGGCGCCTGCATGACGAGCCGGTGGTCGCGCTGGACGGCGATACGGCGGGGCTGCGCGCGGGCCACCGGCTGGCCGACCTGGCGCTACCCCTGATTGCGGCCGGAAAGTCGCTGCGCTTCGTGCTGCTGCCCGGCGGACAGGATCCGGATGATCTGCTGCGTGCTTCGGGTCCGGGCGCGATGAAGGCGCTGATCGACCGCGCGGTGCCCATGGCGCAGCTTCTGTGGGAGCGCGAGATTTCAGGGCAGAGCTTTGACAGCCCCGAACGCAAGGCGGCGCTGGCGCAACGCCTGAAGCTGCTGTGCGGACGCATCACCGACCCCGAACTGCGCACCCAGTATCACCGGGCCTTCGGGGATCTTCAGTTTGCGCTGTTCCGCAATCGCGGCGGTGGCCGGCCCAACGCCGCGCGCAAGGGCTACGAGGAGACGTCACTGCCCGGAACGCGCAACACGCTGCTGGCTGCCGGGCACGGCGCGGATGCCGAATTGCGCATCATCAGCATTCTGGCGGTGCTGGCCGCGCATCCGGCCCTGTTGTCGGCATTCGATGACCACCTGATCGACCTGGAGACCAGCCGCCCCGACCTGCGGGCCCTGCAATCGGCGCTGCTGGCGCGAAGCAGCCACGACCCGGCGCCCGATGCCGAAACCCTTTCGCAAGACCTGGGTGGTCTGCTGGCCGCACATCTGACGCTGCCCTACCTGCAAACCCTGCCCCTGCGCCGCGCGCGTGCAGACCAGTCCGAGGCCGCGCGCTTTCTGGATCACGAATTCCGCGTGCTGGCCGCGATGCAGGGCGGGCGGCGCGAGACCCTTGAAGCGATGGAGCAAATCACCCATCTCGCCGATGAAGGCCTTACATGGCGCCTGGAGCAGGCCAAGGCAGAGCGCGAAAGGGCGCTGCGAACCGCATTTCCAGACAGCGCCGATGACACGGGCCCCGACGCGGGCTCCAACCCGGGCCAGGCGGGCGCGCAGGGCAAATCGGTCCTGAGCCAGCTGATCGACCGGGAAATCTGGGTCAAGAAGG
>CAJQNQ010000073.1 GCA_905479725.1 uncultured Paracoccaceae bacterium
GATGACTTCCATCCCACGCAGGTTCTGGCGGATCTTCTGACCATGCAAGAGCACACAGCCAAGCCGCTTGACCGGATCGCCTTCGCGTTCCTGGGGAATGCGGGCAGCAACATGGGTGAAAGCCTGCTGATCGGCGCGGCAAAAATGGGCATGGATGTGCGACTTTGCGCGCCCAAAAGCCTGTGGCCCGGCGCGGCGATCCTGGACGAGGCACGCGCCCTTGGGCAGCAGACCGGCGCGCGGATTCTGGTGACCGAGGACGTGGCGAAGGCGGTGAAGGGCGTCGATTTCGTCTACACCGATGCCTGGTTGTCGATGGACGAATCGAAAGACAAATGGGAGGAACGGATCCGCCAGTTGCTGCCCTATCAGGTCAACGCCGGGGTCATGGCCCTGACCGGCAATCGCGCCACGAAATTCATGCACTGCCTGCCGGCGTTCCACAACGCCGAGACCCGCACAGGCGCCGAGATCGCGGCGCATTTCGACATCACCGCCATGGAAGTGACCGAGGAGGTGTTTGAAGGCCCCGCCTCGATCGTTTTCGATCAGGCGGAGAACCGGATGCACACGATCAAGGCGGTGCTTGTCGCCACGCTGGCGGGCTGAGCGGCGCGCCTATGTGGCGCGAAGCGCGCCGACGCCAAGCGCCGCGTCGGTGAGCACGATCGAGGCCGCGCCGTCATGCTCGGCTTCGGTCAGGGCGCGGATCGCGTCGATGGTCTCGGGGATCACGATCGCCTGATTGTCGACCATATAGGCATAGAACAGCTCGTCGCCTTCGACCTTCAGCATATCCTCCCACAGCGCGACCTCATACAGGCTGTCATTCGGACGCCCGAGATCGGCCATCATCTCCTTGACCGCGTTGATCGCGTCCAGGCCGTCCGCCATGCGGATCAGGGCGATGCGGGACGATGCGCGGAACGCGTCCAGAACCTCGTCCTTCGAGGCCTTGCGCGGCATCCTGACCGCCCAGTAATGCAGATGCGCCAGCGTTTGCGGCACCTTCACCGCCATGGTGATCACATCCAGATCGGGATCGACGCTTTGCGCGTCGGGGCCCTGATGGCTGGGGATTTCGGGCTCGGGAACCAGCGTGTTCATGATGCCGCCCAGATGGCTTTCCCACGGGTCGGTGGCACGGCGCAGCAAAGTGCCGCGCGCCGAACCCATCAGACCGACCCGCTTGAGCGCGCTCAGCGTGCGCACGATCGAGGTGGTGTTGCATGACACCACGCGCGTGCTGTCTCGCCCCAGTGCCGTTGCATAATTGGCCTCGGCGACGAAGGAATGCCCGGTCACGGCGTGGTTCTCGCCGCCATGGACGATGAACCGGATGCCCGTCTTGCGGTAGGTTTCGACATTGCCCGCGGCGATCTTCTTGGGCGTGCAGTCGATCACGATATCGGCATCGGCCAGCAGGTCATCCAGCCCGCCGGCCAGGTCCAGCCCAGCCGCCTGCATCGCCGCCGCGCGGGCAGGGTCGGCGGCAAAAAGCGCGAACCCTTTGAGCGCAGGCATCCGGGTGCGCCAGTCGGCGGCGACATCGGCCACGCCGACCAGCTTCATGTCCGGCTGCGCGGCCACCGCGTCCGCCACGCGCTTGCCGATCACGCCGTAACCGTTCACCGCTACCTTGATGGGTTTCATGTCTTTCACCGTGCCTTTCCGGTTTGTTGCTGCGACCCGCTATCGCCGCCGATGACTGGTTGATCGGCTTCGGCCTGGGTGATGTAGTCCCGGGTCAGCGGAACCGCGTCGCGGCGGTTGGCCAGCTGGATCTGGAACACCATCAACCGGCCCTTGCGGAACGCCATCTCGCAGACCGCCAGATAGAATTCCCACATGCGGCAGAACCGCTCGTCATACAGATCGCGCGCGGCCTCCCGCCGGGCGGTAAAGCGTTCGAACCAGTGCCGCAGGGTTTCGGCATAGTGCAGGCGCAGGATTTCGACATCGGTGACCCACAGGCCCGAGCGTTCCGCCGCCGCGATGGTTTCGGACAGCGTGGGGATATAGCCGCCCGGAAAGATGTATTTGCGAATCCAGGGGTCGCTGCCGCCTTCGGGCCCCATCGTGCCGATCGCATGAACCAGCCCCACGCCATCGGGCTTGAGAAGCCGCTGCACGGCGTTGAAATACGTATCGAACCCGCTGCGCCCGACATGTTCGAACATGCCCACGGATACGATCCGGTCATACTGGCCCTGCTCCTCGCGGTAGTCGCGCAGCTCGAAGCGGGCGCGGTCCGACAGGCCGGCTTGCTGCGCGCGGTCACGGGCGGCGGCGATCTGTTCCACAGACAGGCTCAGCCCGGTGACACGGGCCTGATGTTGCTGCGCCAGATCCAGCCCCAGGCCGCCCCAGCCGGACCCGATATCCAGCACATCAAGCCCGGGCCGCAGCAGCAGCTTCGCCGCGATATGCCGTTTCTTGAGGATCTGCGCTTCATCCAGGGTTTCGGTCCCGGTGGGAAAATAGGCGCAGGAATATTGCCGGTCGGCATCGAGAAAGAGATTGTAGAG
>CAJQNQ010000074.1 GCA_905479725.1 uncultured Paracoccaceae bacterium
CGTCAGCCAGTATTGGCTGCACTACCGAATGCAGCAGGATTGGGGCGTTGGCCACATGGCCAAAAAGTCCCGTGAGGAAAGCATCGAAGAGATGAACCACGCCGACAAGATCATCACCCGCATCCTGTTCCTTGGCGGGCATCCAAACCTGCAAAAGCTCGATCCGCTGCGCATCGGTCAAACCCCTAAGGAAACGCTGGAGTGCGATCTGGCCGCAGAGCATGGCGCGCGTGAATTGTATATGGAGGCCCGCAAACACTGCGAATCCGTCGGTGATTTTGTGACCAAGAACGTCTTCGAGCAACTATTGACCGATGAAGAAGGCCACATTGACTTCCTTGAGACGCAGCTTGACCTTGTGGCAAAGCTTGGTGAAGCAAAATACGCGCAACTCAATGCATCAAAAATGGATGAAGCAGAGTAGCAACTGGCTGTTTCGGTCTGGGCGACAGGTGCTGTCGCCCAGACCGATCCCTCAAAAACGGAGCCGGGCGATCAGCAGTTCACGCACATTTTATCTTGATCGGTGCGCGCGATTTAAGCCAATACTCAAGAATGTATCGCAAGATGTGGCAAGACAAAGCTTTGTCCCAATGCCGGTGGTGTATTGACCCTCAAGTTGCACCCATAGGCTTTTGACAAAACGTCATCCTGCATGACCTTATTAGGTGGGCCCGAAGCCAGAATGTTCCCTTCCAGGATTATCGCCATCCGATCTGCGAACATCGCAGACAGGTTGAGATCGTGCATGACCGCAACCACACCGCCTCCGCGCGACGCGTAGTCGCGGATCAAATGCATCACCAGCAACTGGTGCCCGATATCAAGGCTGGCGACAGGCTCATCCAGCAGCAACCAACGCGGCGCATCGTTGACGACGGGGTGCCAGACCTGACACAGAACGCGCGCCAGCTGCGCCCGTTGCTGCTCTCCGCCCGACAGTTCCTGATAGAAACGCCCGCCGTACCCGTCGAGGCCCACCGCATTTAGCGCCCGTTCCGGCACATCGGCCCGCGCGCCGGAAATACCGGACAAAAGACCCATGCGGACCACTTCGATCACCGTGAAGGGAAATGCCAGCGTTGCCGCCTGCGGCAGCACGCCGCGCAGGGCGGCAAGCTGCCACGGCTTCATCGTCGCGGTATCCTGCCCGTTCAGCGTCACGTGACCAGTGAAATCCACCTCATCGGTGATCGCCTTCAACAGCGTCGATTTGCCTGAGCCGTTGGGGCCGACAATGGCGGTGATTTCTCCTGCATGGCCGGTGAAGTTGATGCCGTGCAGGATTTTCGTGTTGCCGATACAGGCCTGAATGTTGCGGGCCTGAAGCGTCATAAATCCACCAATCCGCGCCTGCGCAGCAATATCCACAGGAAGACCGGCGCGCCCAGCACGGCAGTCACGATGCCGATGGGCAGTTCGGCAGGCGCAATGACCATGCGGCTGATCACATCTGCCAACAGCAGCAGGCTCGCCCCCAGCAGGGCGGCATTGGGCAGCAGGGTTTCGTGGTCCGGGCCGTTTGCCAGCCGCAGCAAATGCGGCACGACGATCCCGATAAAGCCAATCCCACCAGAGACGGCGACGGCAGCCCCGATACCTGCGGCCACGGTGAGGATAGCGATGTTCTTTATCCGCTGAACCGGGATACCCATATGCGCTGCCGTTGCTTCGCCAAAGGCCAGACCGTTCAGGCCACGACCAAGGAAAAGCGCGGCGATAATGGCGGCCCCCATAACTGGTAGGGCGACCATCACTTTGGTCCAGGTCGCCCCCGCGAGCGAGCCCAAGCCCCAGAAGGTTAGATCGCGCAACTGCGCATCGTCAGCGATGTAGACAAGTATCCCCGACACAGCACCCGCCAGCGCACCAAGCGCGATGCCCGCCAGCAACATTGTTGCGACGGACGTGCGCCCGCGACGGGTCGAGACACGGTAGAGCAGGATCGTAGATCCCCAACCACCAAGGAACGCGGCCAGTGGCACCAGATACGGCCCTGCCGCCATAAACGCGACAGGCAACAGGCCGCCCAGAACGATAGCGGTAATCGCGCCCAGCCCCGCGCCGGCGCTGACCCCGACAAGGCCGGGATCGGCCAGCGGGTTGCGGAACAGCCCCTGCATCACTGCGCCCGACACCGCCAGCGATGCGCCGACGACCAGCCCAAGGATCAGCCGCGGCAATCGGATGTCCAAAAGCACAACCTGTTCCATCTGGCCAAGCGGCTGGCCGGTCACCAGTTTCTGCATCGCCCCCCAAAGCGATGTGCCCGACGCACCGTAAGCGAGGCTGATCAGCGAGGTGAGCGCCAGCAGCAGCGCCAGACCCACATGCGCGCGCCGTGCGGTGATGCGCCGGTCGGGTATCGGATTTGCCTGAACCATCGCCATCGCTCAACTGCCGTAAAGTGCGGTGCGGAGATCGGTGATAGCATCTGCCGTTCGTGGCCCGAACCCAAGCAGATAGAGGCCATCCATACGAATGACAGCCCGATTTACGCCCGCTGGGGTCGATGCAACCGCAGGCAATTCCACCAGATCATCGGCCGCACTGTCATGTTCGCCATCCCGCTCCATCATCAGGATCACGTCGGGCGCGGCGGCGATCACAGCCTCGTCGGTCATGGGTTTATAGCCCTCGAAGGCGGTCACGGCGTTCTGTGCGCCTGACATCTCGATCATGGCAGCGGCGGAAGTGCCGGTACCAGAGGCCAGTATTCGCCCGCCTTGCGTGCTGAGCACAAAGAGCACACGCTTGGGCGCGCCAGCATGCCTCCGGGAAGCCGCTATCGCTTGCTCCAATTTGATGGCAATCTGCTTCGCCAGTGCCAGGGCTCTGGCAGGCTCCCCGATCGCCTCTCCAACCGCGACGATCTTTTTGGCAATCCCGTCGCTTGAATACTGCTGCGCAACGATGAAGAACGGGATATCCGCACCTTCCAGAACGGCGATGGTTTCGGGCGGTCCGGCACCTTCTTCGGCGATGATCATGGACGGATTTACGGACAACACGCCTTCGGGAGAAAGGGCGCGCATGTAACCGACGTCGGGCAGGTTTTCCGCCCCGGACGGGAAGCGCGACGTCGTGTCGCGAGCGACGAGACGGTCGGCGGCCCCCAGCGCATAGATGATTTCGGTCACCGACCCTCCGATGGACACGACCCCGCCCGGCTTGTTTTGCGCCACAGCCGGAATGCCCATTGCGATTAAGACGGTAATGAACACAGCCCGAAGGCCAAGCCAAGGATGGCAGCCGATCATGCTGGCACCTGCGTTTTCAGACCGTCCAACCCTTTCACCAGTTCGCCCCAAACCGGGCGGCTGTCGCGACCTTCCTTGCCGACCCCAAAAACCTGAAAGATCAGCCCGCCGGTGGCGTTGAACGCCTCGACCGACACCGCTGGGCCGCGCTGCGTCGGCTTTTCAACCGCCCAGACTTCAGCAACATGATCCAACCGCAGATGCAGGTTAAAGCGGGGGTCCATCACGTTCTGCCACGGCCCCATGCCCTTGAGCGTCCCGATGGGGCCGGAATGGATCTGGATGCAGCCCCGGTTTCCGGTGAAGATCATCACCTCGATCCCGCTTTCCTGTACACGATGCAGCATCTGATCCACCGCATCCACCTCCAGTGCGCGCACGAATGGCTCTCCGGCGATGCGGTACGCACCAAGGCGGTTCATCTTGAGCTTGGATGTGAGGCGCATGAATTGATGCGTGTCCGTCATCCGCGCCCATTCCTTTTGCAGGATGT
>CAJQNQ010000075.1 GCA_905479725.1 uncultured Paracoccaceae bacterium
GCGCCGAGGGCGGCGCCGAACCCACCCCCTGTCCGACCTGTTCGGGCATGGGCAAGGTGCGCGCGCAGCAGGGTTTCTTCACCGTCGAACGCACCTGCCCGACCTGCGGCGGGCTTGGCCAAATCGTCAAGAATCCCTGTGGATCGTGCAAAGGCGCGGGCCGGGTCGAAAAGGAACGCTCACTGTCGGTGAACATCCCCGCAGGCGTGGAAACCGGCACCCGGATCCGTCTGTCCGGCGAAGGCGAGGCTGGGCTGCGCGGCGGCCCGGCGGGCGATCTGTATATCTTCATCGACGTGCGCGAACACGCGATATTCCAGCGCGACGGGCTGGATCTGCATTGCCGCGTGCCCGTCAGTTTCACCAACGCGGCCCTGGGCGGCGAGGTCGAGGTGCCGACGATCGATGGCGGCCGCAGCCGGGTCAAGGTGCCGGCCGGGGCGCAGTCGGGCAAGCTGCTGCGTCTTCGCGGCAAGGGAATGCCTGCGTTGCGCGGCTCAGGCGCCGGCGACATGATGGTCGAATTGAGCGTCGAAACGCCTGTCAACCTGAGCAGCCGGCAAAAGGAACTGCTGCGAGAATTCGAATCGCTGGGTGAAAACAACCACCCGGAAGGGTCGAGCTTCTTCAGCAAGGTGCGCAGTTTCTGGGATGATATGACGGGCTGATCCGGGCTGGCGCACTCGGTCCTGACGAAATAACCGGGGGCTGGATGGCCCCCGTTAACCATTTTGAAAGTGGATCCGCGGCAGGCTGCCTGGCATGGCCCGGACGCATTCCAACCTGTCAGAACCCCCTTTGCCGCTTTTTGCCGGCCCGCAACCGGTGCCAAAGCCTGCGTCCACGCGTGACAGCACGCCGTCCTACCTGCGCGACCACCGCAAACGCCTGCGCAGTCGCTTCATGGATGGCGGTGCGGATGCCATGCCGGATTACGAATTGCTGGAGATGGTGCTGTTTTCGGCGCTTCCACGGCAGGATGTGAAGCCCCTCGCGCGGCGTCTGATCGACACGTTCGGCGATCTGGCGGGCGTTGTCGGCGCGTCGCCGGTTCAGTTGCGGCGCGTTGACGGGGTTGGGGATGGCGTGATCTGCGCGCTCAAGCTGGCCAGCGCCGTAGCAACCCGCGCGGCGCGCGCCAGGGTCATGAACCGCCACGCCATTTCCAGCTGGGCCGCGCTGCTGGATTATTGCCATACCGTCATGGCCCACCGGGACGTCGAACATGTGCGCGTGCTTTTTCTAGACCGCAAGAACACGCTGATCGCTGATGAGGAACTGGGACGCGGCACGGTGGATCATGTCCCGGTCTATCCGCGCGAGATCCTGCGCCGCGCGCTGGAAGTCGGGGCTTGCGCGCTGATCCTCGTGCACAACCACCCTTCGGGCGATCCGACCCCCAGCCAGGCCGATATTTCCATGACGGAGCGCATCCGCCAGGGCGCCGGCGCGCTGTCACTGGTCCTGCACGATCACCTCATCATCGGTCAATCCCGCGAATTCAGCTTTCGCAGCGAGGGTTTGCTGTGAATCCGTGATGCGCTGCCGGTCGGAAAGGTCGGGCAGGGCCCGGCCTTTCGGGTCCGTCATGGAACTGCGGCGTCAGTTCAGCGATGCGACCTGAATGTCAGGCAGGACGCCGGGGATCACCACATATCCGCCCGCGCCATCGCACGCGGGCATATCCAGATTAATCGTGCGGGTCTGCGCCAGCCCATTGGCTTGCAGTTCGATTGATTGCGCTTCAATCGGGCGCCCGCAGCTCTGGTCGGTAACCGGCGCCTCGATTTCCAGCGAGACGGAGCCCGTGCGCGCCGATTGCCCGGAAGGATAGGAATAGACTTGCGCCATGCGCCCGCCGGGGATCGCCGGATCCCCCAACACGGTCATGAAGCCGTATCCCTGCTCACCCGGGGCCAGCGGATTGCCTGCGAAGATATGCCCGGGCTCGCCATATTGGGCCCCGAATTCATAGGCATGAAGTTGCAAGGTTGCCGGGCTTTCCCATTGCAGCGCCACACGGTCCAGCGATCCAAGATCAGAGACCAGCGTGGTGTCGGACTGCGTGCGCCCATCGGCGAAGGTCAGCGTGATCGTCGCGTCGACCGCCAGCGCCGGGACCATCTGCACCAATTGCCCGTCTTCGCCGATCCGAGTGTCGAAGGTCAGTCCGGCATGGCTGATCTGAACCTGCGCATCGCGGTCGCAGGGCGCGTAGACACTGGCGTCCAGCATGCCGCCGACCGAAGGGGTGACCACCAGCCAAACCGCGCAGGCGCTCAATTCGGCCTGCATCTCGGCGTCCAGCGGTGCAACCGGCGTCAGCGCATCACCCGCCGGGGTCCGGGTCGGTTGAAACGGAACAGGCGCGGCGGGGGGTTGCTGCGACAGGCCCTGGGCCAGCGTGTTTTCCGCGGCGGCGAGATCACCGTCCTTGCTCTCGCCATCCGTAGCCTGAATGTCCACGCCCGGCAGAATGCTTGCCTGCGCCAGAGCCAGAGACTGGGCCGGCGACTGGGCCAGCGACTGGGCCAGCGCATCGCCTTGCGCCAACGCCACAGAGGCGTCAGAGGGCAGGGGTTGATCGGGCAAGGGTTGATCGGTGGCGGCCATTTGAGTGCGCGCCATCGAGACCAGGCTTTCTACATCGGCCTGGGCCTGTGCTTGTGCCTGGGCGTTGCTTTGCGGCCCCATCGCCTGTGGCGTCTGGGACCGGGCCGACGGCTCCTCGCCGAGCGAAACCAAGCCGCGGGAATCCTGAAATTTCGTGCCTGCGAAAACGGCAACTCCAAGTGCAACGGCCGTAACCGCAACGACGCGTACCCTGTTCATGGCGAACTCCGACTCGTTGAAATACACGTCGGTTATCCGGCCCAAAAGGGGCATCTTTGGGGCAGTCACAGGGTGCTTTCAGGGCGGCAAACCGCCCCGAAAGCCCTGAAAATGGTTAAAC
>CAJQNQ010000076.1 GCA_905479725.1 uncultured Paracoccaceae bacterium
CTTCTCGGCCGACTGGAGCGCTGTGCGGATGGCGCGCTCGGTCTCCTCCATGTCGACGATCTCGCCCAGCCGCACGCCGCGCGACTGGGTGATGCCGGCGCCGATGATCCGCATGGCGCCGAAGCCGCCGAGATGGCCGTCATCGCGCCCGGCGGCGAGCTTGGCCGGATCGACCTTGAGGATGAAGCACGCGGTCTTCGACGTGCCGATGTCGAGCACCCCGAGCAGGCCCCGGCGCAGGGCCGAGCGCAGATGCTCGCGCATCATCCGCTGGGCGGCGAAGAGGCCGGGCCTCATGCATCCTCTCCTTCGACGAGGGCGCGCAGGCGGACGATCTCCTCCGCCGCGCGGGGCGTTATCCGCAGGGTCGGGCGGCCGGGCAGGCGCAGATCGATCACCGTCACCTCGCGCGCGAGAAGGTCCTGCGCCCGGTCGAGTGCCAGCGCGCGGGCGAGCGCGCGCTCGGGGTCCCGCTCGGGCAGCTCGATGACCTGGCCGCGGGTCAGCACCAGCGTCCAGCGCCGCTCCCCCACCCGCACCAGACCGCGCAGACGGTCGCGGAGCGACGCCGCGCGGCGGTGGATGGCAAGCGCCTCGGCCGCGGCGCGGTCGGCGCCCTCGCCGGCGATCAGCGGCAGGTCGGGGCGCGCCGCGCGATTGGCCAGGCGGGCCACCCGGTTGCCGTTGGCGTCGATCAGGTCCAGCCCGCTCTGGTTGCGCCAGATCATCGCTGGAAGGCGCTCTTCGATCACCACCTGCAACACGCCCGAACGCACCTGAAGCGAGGCATTGCGCACCGCGTCCAGTGCCTCGGCAGTGTCGCGCAGGGCGGCCAGGTCCAGTTGGAACGACGAAACGGGGAACTGGACGTCCAGCAATTGCGCAACCCCTTGCGCCACTTCGGGCGAGCGCGACTGCACGACGACCGAGTCGACCCGGAATTCCGGGCGGTTCTCGACCGCCAGCCGGGCCGATACCGCCAGGGCGATCAGCGATGCGCGCCGGTCGGCATCCGAAAGATAGCCGCCGACCAGCGCCATGATCAGCAGAACCGGCAGGCCCACGCGCACGAACAGGCGCACCACCGGCGTCAGCCACATCCGGTTGAGGCGATACATCAGGCGGCTGGGCGAATAGTCGGTGTCCGGGCGCGGTTCGGCGGGGATGTCGGTCAGGCCCGCCCAGTCTTGCGGCATTGCCCTGCCGCTGGCGGATCCCTGCGTGAAGCCATCCGTCACCGGTGCCGCGCCACAGGCTGCGCGCGCGGATCGTTGGGGCAAAGCTCGCCCGCGAGAGGATTGCCGGGCCTGATGCGGCGGTGTGCCGGCGGGCGTGAACTGCGCCGAAGGGATTGCTGCGAAGGGATCGAAACCGCGCTCCAACGTGGCGTCATCGACCTGCGGCGCGGGGGGCATCCCGAATTCGGAGGGCGGCAACGGGGGCCAGGACTGGGGCTGCGGCACAGCCGGAGGGGAGACCCGCCGGGTGGGCTGCTGTTCATCAGGCCCGGACGCGGCGGCCTCGACGGGGGCGGGGTCGAACGCGTCGATCGGGTCGGGCCACAGATAGCGCGCCTGCGCGTCGCGCCCCGCCGTGCCATGGCGCACCGGGGCGCCGCGCGTCAACGGGGGCTGCGACAGCACGGGGCGGTCGCGGGGCCAGTCGCGGGGCCAGTCGCGGCTCAACGTCGACACGAGGCGTCCTCCACCAGCCAACGGCACAGGTCAGGAAAAGGGATTCCGCACCGTTCGGCCTGTTCGGGGCTCAGTGACGTGGGGGTCATGCCCGGCTGCGTGTTGGTCTCCAGCAACACCAGCCCGTCCAGGCCGCGCGCTTCATCCCAGCGAAAATCGGTGCGGCTCAGCCCCCGGCACCCCAGCGCGTCATGGGCGCGCCGCGCGTAATCCAGACAGGCTTCGAAAATAGCGCCCGGCAATTCGGCTGGCACCACATGGCGCGAGCCGCCGGGCTTGTATTTCGCATCATAGTCATACCAGCCATCGGTGATGATATCGGTGACGGTCAGCGCCCGGTCGCCCAGCACGCTGGTGGTCAGTTCGCGCCCCGGTGCGAAGGCTTCGACCATGACGGTCCCGGGCATCGACGCATCCAGTTGCGGCGGGCCGTTATTCTCCGCGTCAACGATCCACACGCCCACCGACGAGCCTTCGTTGAACGGCTTGACCACGTAGGGCGGAGGCATCACGTGGCGCGCACGCACCGCGTCGCGCGTCGCCAGCAGGCTGTCGACCACCGGCAAACCATGGGCGCGGTAGACATCCTTGGTGCGCTGCTTGTCCATCGCCAGCGCCGAGGCCAGAACCCCGGAATGCGTATAGGGAATATCCAGCCATTCCAGCAGGCCCTGAACGCAGCCATCCTCGCCATACGGGCCATGCAGCGCGTTGAAGGCGACATCCGGCTTCAGGTCGGCAAGCCGCTGCGCCAGGTCGCGCCCGGCATCCAGTTCGACGACCTTGAATCCAGCCTCCCGCAGTGCCGCGGCGCAACTGCGCCCGGATGACAGTGACACCTCGCGCTCAGCCGAGATGCCGCCCATCAAAACCGCCACTGTGGGGGCTGCCCTGCTCGACATGCCCACCAACTCTGCCTCAATTCCGGGGCTTTTCGCCCACCTTATACTTGTCGGCCCGGAGGTATTCTGCCCCTCAACGCCAAGCGGAACCGTGTCCGCTCACTCATCCGAGGGGGCTGGTTCGCCCACGCGCATGATCTCCCATTCTAGCGTAATCCCGCTGTTTTGGAATACACTTTTTCGAACTTCTTCGCCCAGTCTTTCCAGGTCGGTCGCGCTGGCCCCCCCGGTATTGACCAGGAAGTTGGCATGCAGCGGCGACATCTGGGCCCCGCCGACGCGCGCGCCACGCATCCCCGCCTTGTCGATCAGCGCCCAGGCCTTTTGCTCATGCGTATCGTCCGCGCGACCGGTCGAGGAAAACCCAGCCGGGTTGCGAAATGTCGAACCCGCCGTGCGCTCCTTCGTCGGCTGGGTGGCGTCGCGCTTGGCCAGTTGCCCGGCCATGCGGTCGGCCAGCGCCTGCGGATCGCCCGGTGGCGCGATGAACGTCGCCGACACGATGACCGCGCCGTCGGGAAGGTCGGACTGCCGGTAGCGCAGCGCCAGTTCGGTGGCGGCAAGATCGGTGATCGTGCCGTCGCGCAGCACCACCCGCACGCTGTGCAGCCGGTCGGCGACGTAATGCCCGTAACACCCGGCATTCATGCGCACAGCGCCGCCAATGGACCCCGGAATGGTGCGCAGAAAGGTCAGGTCAAGCCCCGCCTCGGCGGCCTTGCGGGCGACATGCGCATCCAGCGCGGAGGCCCCCGCCGTGACCCGGTCGCCATCGATGGAAATGGCGTTGAACCCCCGCCCCAGGCGGATCACCACCGCCCGGATGCCGCCATCGCGCACGATCAGGTTGGAGCCCACACCCATCGCGAAGACCGCAACCGAAGGATCCAGCGCGGCCAGAAAATCGGCCAGATCGGGTTCATCGGCGGGCATGAACAGCCAGTCGGCGGGCCCGCCCACGCGCAGCCATGTCAAGGTGTCCAGCGGTCGGTCCGGGGTCAGCGTGCCACGCACGGAAAGGGCGGAAATGTCGGTCATGCGGCTTGGTAGCGCGCCCCCGGGTCCCTGTCCAGCGGCGCCGTTTCGACCCGGTGCCTCCGTTTCATCGCCGTCGCAAACCCCACCAGGCCAACAGGCCGACAAGACCGGCCGACACACCCATCGGCGCCACGACCAGCAGCGCCAGGATGCCGTAGCCAAGCGCATCCCACCCCTGCCCCAGCCGCCCCGGAACCAAAAGGACAGCGGCCAGGACGATCAGCGCCAGCGCGACGATCATCGCCACCCGGGGCGAGGCGAGACGGGCCAGACTGCCGCCCAGAACCACCCCGATGACCAGGGCGCCAAATGCGATCGCGAAGGCTTCCATCACTGACCTTTCAGGTTCCGCGAAGTATCTCCCGGCCGGCAGAAAAATCAACCACCCAAAATCAGCCGCCCAAAGTCAGCCGCCCAAAGTCAGCCACCGAAAAGTCAGCCCTTGTGCAAGAACCGCGCCACAGCGCCGCCGGCGGCAAGGCCCAGGGTCAGCGGGATCGTCGCCAGCATCAGCGAAATCGCCGGCCCGACGCCATCGGCGCCCTGAACCAGAAACACCAGGGGCACC
>CAJQNQ010000077.1 GCA_905479725.1 uncultured Paracoccaceae bacterium
GTAAGATAGCCCGACGCCATGTAGCCCGCCTGAAAGGCCCCGGATTCGATCCCGTCGAACAGCGCACGGGCGGTCTGCCCCCCCTGGGTCGCGTCATCCACCCGCTCGATGGCGATATCGTCGAGCGCCAGGGTTTCACAAAACCGGGCCAGCCCGGCGGTCAACACCGAACCGGGTCCCTGATACCCCCCTATGCGCATGTTTGCTGTCCTCTCCATCCGCTACACCAGCATCAGCCGTCCGCCATTCACATCGATCGTCGTGCCGGTCACATAGGCCGCGTCGTCGCTGGCCAGAAAGGCGATGGTGCCGACGATATCCTCGGGTTCGGCAAGCCGTCCGATCGGCGTCATGCCGGCAAAGCCTGCCTCTTTCTCGGGCGTCAGCAAGGCGTTCACCCGCGCGGTCCGGGTGGTCCCCGGGGCAACGGTGTTGGCGGTGATGCCATGCCCGGCCATGTCCTTGGCCAGGTATTGCGTCATCATCGAAACCGCCGCCTTGGCCGCCGCGTAATGGGCTGGCGAGGACCCGGCACTGGTCGAACGCCCGGCCAGCGACCCCAGATTGACGATCCGTCCCCATCCCGCGCGCTTCATGAAGGGCAGCACCGCCGTGCAACACAGAAACACGCTGCGCAGGTTCAGCGCAATCACCTGATCCCAGTCGTCCGGGTCGATCTCGTCGAAACGGGCATAGGCGGTGTATCCGCCGGCGCAGGTGACAAGGATGTCGATGCCGTCCATCGCCGAGGCTGCCGCGGCCACCATGGCCTTGACCGAAGCCGGGTCGGTCACATCGGCGGCCAGCGGCGTGGCGCGACCGCCCCGCGCCTGCACCGCGCGCGCGGCGTCCTGCGCGCGCACCGGGTCGATATCGCTCAGCACCAGCTGCGCGCCTTCGGCCGCCAGGCGCAGCGCCAGCGCGCGGGCGATGCCGCCCCCGGCCCCGGTGATCAGCGCCCGGCGTCCCTCGAACCGGGCGGCGGTGCTCGCAGGCGGGGATGGCGCGCTCATCCCTGCCCCTCGACCGGCTTGGCCGCCGCGCCGGCGGGCCCGCGCCGAAGCCGCAAGAGCCCTTCGACAAAGATCGCGACCAGGGCGATGAACAACACCGTGCCGACCCATTGCTGGGCGATGAAGCTGAAGGCGCGTCCTTCGAACACCAGCAGCGCACGGCGCAGGTTTTCGTCCACCATCGGCGCCAGGATCACCCCCAGCACGATCGGCGCCACCGGAAATTTCAGCGCACGCAGGCCCAGCCCGATCAACCCGGACGCGAACATCACCCAGACATCGAACATGCTCAACCGCACCGAATAGGCCCCGATGACGGCGATCGGCACGATCAGCGTCAGCAGCACCGAGCGCGGCAGGCTGAACAGTTTCACACAGGGTTTGATCAAGCCGATCGCGGCGACATACATCAGCAGATTTGCGACGATCAGCGCGGCGTAGAAGAAATAGATCAGCCCCGGATAATCCACTTCGATGGCCGGGCCGACAACGATGTTGTTGAGCGCAAGCGCCGCCAGCAGCGAGGCCGCCGCCGCGTTGCCGGGAATGCCCAGCGTCAGGGTGGGCAGCATGGAGCCGCCGATATTGGCGTTGTTGGCGACTTCGGCGCAGACGATCGCCTCGTAGCTGCCCTTGCCCCATTTCGCCTTTTCCTCGGGCGAGGCCATGCGCCGCCCTATGTCGTAGGACAGGAACGAGGCGACATTGGCCCCTGCCCCAGGAATGGCACCCGACACCGCCCCGATCACACCCGAGCGCGCCGCCGCGACCGAGTGGCGCGCAAGTTTGCGAAGCGAAGGTATGACCCGGCCAACGGCCTGGGGCACTACCGGCTGCGCGCCGCTGGGCAGAACCTTGAGGATCTCGGTCATGCCGAACAGCCCGATCAGCACCGACACATAGTTCACGCCATCCATCAATTCGGGCACGCCGAACGTATAGCGCTGGACGGCGTGGATCGGATCGAACCCGACCAGCGCCACCAGAATGCCCAGCCACCCGGCGATCCAGCCCTTCAGCGGCATCGCCCCGCAGGACATGGAGCCGCAGATCGAGATGCCGATCATCGCCAGAAGCGCCATTTCCCAAGACCGGAACATCAAGGCAAAGCTCAGCACCAGCGGAATGAAGGCGACCAGAAGCAGGATGCCGACCCAATTGCCGACAAAGGACCCGGCGATGGCCATGCCCAGTGCTTGCCCGCCCTCGCCTTTCAGGGCCAGCGCGTGGCCCTCGATCATCGTCGGCACCGCGTCGGGCGTGCCCGGAATGTTGATCAGCACCGCCGAAATGGCCCCGCCGAACACGCTGCCGGTATAGACGCTAAGCATGAACACGATCGCGCTGGACTGCTCCATCCCGGTCGACAGACTGATAAGCAGCGCCATGGCCATGGTCGTGGACAGGCCCGGCAGGGCCCCCCAGACGATACCCAGGCTGACCCCGCCGAACGCGAGCACCAGCAGCCAGGGCGACAGCACCTGAACGAATGCATCTATCATGCTTGATTACCCCGGCAGCGAAATCTGGAAGATGTTGCGAAACGTCACGCTGAGAAAGGCCGTCCAGCCGATCGCAACCGACGCGATGATCCACAGGCGGCCGTTCCAGAACAGCCGCATCAAGGCGCTCAGACACAAGATTGTGGTGATCTCGAACGCCCCCACCACCAGATACACGCCGCCGACATAACCGCGCAGACCGAAGGTGATGGATCCCATCGCCAGCAGATAGACGAACAGCACGCCGATCAGCATCACCGTGCGAAGGGCGTCGCCCTGGGTCGCGGCATCGACAGCGGGCGCCGGGGCCGTCTGCCCGCGCCGTCGCCAGGCGGTCAGTCCCAGCACCAGCGCCATCGCCATCAGGCTGAGCCCGGCAAACAGCGGCACAAGCCCGGGGGCCGTGCGCCAGCCACCAGGCATGCGAAAGCCCCATGCTTCCCAGCTATACCATCCCGAAAGAAGGATCAGCAGCACCGCCGCGAACATATCGACCGAGGGGGCGGCATAGCCGGCCCCCTCATCTTCTCCGGCG
Organism: uncultured Paracoccaceae bacterium; assembly: GCA_905479725.1. GTDB lineage: Bacteria > Pseudomonadota > Alphaproteobacteria > Rhodobacterales > Rhodobacteraceae > Pararhodobacter. The sequence goes on from CAJQNQ010000077.1 coordinate 3,051, forward strand.
AACTCGCCGTGGTCGGATTGGCTCATGTCCCGCGCCCCGTCACAGGTCGAGCGGCGTGTAGCCCTGCGGCGGCCACCAGGCTTCGAACCCGCTGGGGGCGGGCAGACCAAGATCCGCGGCCGACTTCACCTCGGAGCCGATCTGATCCGAGAAGCGGTTGAACAGATCGACCGTCACCACTTCCATGCGCGCCGCCTCGCGGTCGGCCGCTGAGCCCACCCGGACATCGTGCTGGAAAAAGCGCGCGCTCAGGAAATCGCGGAACTCCTGCGTGTTGGCGGCCTCGACGAACGCCGCCTGGATCTCGCCCAGGATTTCCGGCGGCGTGTCACGGCGCACGATCATGTTGTAGGTGGCACCCATCGGCAGGAACGGGGCCAGATCCGGAATCAGATTGGCGACCGTGGGCAGAACC
>CAJQNQ010000078.1 GCA_905479725.1 uncultured Paracoccaceae bacterium
GGCGCGGTTCGGCTTGCCTTTGCGCGCCGACCTGCCAGATTGAGGGCAGGAGGACGACATATGCGGACATGGCTGCGACGGATCGGAATGGCCCTGGGCTTGCTGCTTGTGGTGGCGATTGCGCTGGGCGTCTGGAAACGCGACGAAATCACGCGGCTTCTGGCGGTCAACAGCCTGTTTGCCGAGGATCGGATCGTTTCGAATTTCTCGTCGATGAACACGATGTTCAATTCGGTCACCCTGCGCGGCGGCGATCCGCAGCCTTTTGAGCCCGGCCCCGCCGCCCGCTTTCCGGACGGCTACGCACAATGGCTGGAGGACCGGCAGGTCACCGCCATCGTGGTTCTGGGGAACGGCGCGCTGATGCATGAGGACTACCGTCTGGGCACCCGCCAGGACGATCTGCGCATCGGCTGGTCTGTCTCCAAGAGCGCGCTGTCGATGCTGCTGGGCACTCTGGTCGAGGACGGAACGATCCCGGATCTGGATGCGCCGGTCACGCAATACGCGCCCGCATTGGACGGATCGGCCTATGACGGGGCGACCATCCGGCAGGTTCTGCGCATGTCCTCGGGCGTCGCGTTCAACGAGGATTATCTGGATTTCTGGTCTGATATCAACCGCATGGGCCGTGTTCTGGCTTTGGGCGGTTCGATGGACGGCTTTGCCGCCGGGCAGTCGGCGCGCGCCGGCCCGCCGGGCGAGACCTGGCGCTATGTGTCGATCGACACGCATGTGTTGGGCATGGTGATCCGCGGCGCCACCGGTCGTCCGATCGCCGCCCTGATGGAGGAAAGACTGTTCCGTCCCCTGGGGCTGGAGCGCGATCCCTACTATGTCACCGATGGGCGCGGGATTGCCTTCGTGCTGGGCGGCCTGAACATGACCACCCGCGACTTTGCCCGCCTGGGCCAGTTGGTGCTGCAAGAGGGTGTCTGGCGGGGCCGCGAGATCGTAGGCGCCGACTGGCTGGCCGAATCCACAAGCGCCAGCGCCCCCGGCGGGGTTGGATACGGCTATCAATGGTGGATCCCGCCCAACGCCGAGCCCGGCGAGGTCTATGCCCGCGGCATCTACGGACAATTTGTCTGGATTGATCGTGCGCGCGGTGTCATCATCGCCATCAACAGTGCCGATCGCGGTTTCCGCGACACCGGCGTGCTGGAAGAAAATATCGCCATGATGCGCGCCATCGCCCGCCTCAACGCTCAACCCCGACAGGAGTAACCGATGTCAGATGGTCCCATGACCCCCCAGAAAGCGCCCTACCCGATCGATGTCGAAGAGGGAAAATCCTATTTCTGGTGCGCTTGCGGGAAGTCCCAGAACCAACCGTTTTGCGATGGCTCACACAAAGGGTCCGAGTTCTCGCCCGTCAAATACCAGGCCGAGGAAGCCAAGCGAGTCTTTTTCTGCGGCTGCAAGCAAACCTCGAATTCCCCGCTTTGCGACGGCAGCCACAAAGACCTGTGAGGCGATGCGCCAACCTGCCGTGATGCATCCCTCGATCAACGTTCTGGGAGCGCCGCTGACGCCGTGTTCAACCGATCCGGTCACCGGTTTCTTTCGCAACGGATGCTGCGACACCGGCCCGGCGGATCACGGCGCGCACACCGTCTGCGCCGTGATGACCGCCGAATTCCTGGCGCTGTCCAAATATCTGGGCAATGATCTGAGCACCCCGCGCCCGGAATTCGGCTTTGCCGGGCTGAAACCGGGTGACCAGTGGTGCCTGTGCGCCGCGCGGTTCCTGCAAGCGCATGATGAAGGGGCGGCGCCCCGGGTGCGGCTTGCGGCGACGCATCAGAAGACCCTGGATATCGTGCCGATCGAGGTGCTTCGCGACCATGCCGTTGACGGCGATTAGGCGCCAGATGTGGCCGCAAACCCCCTTGCCGTTCGGCCATTCAGGGCTTAGGCCGTCGCCATGATCGAGCCCCGTTTCGCCATCAGCCCCGCGCAGATCGACGCCGTCGTTGCGGATTTCTATGCCTTCGTGCGCGAGCACCCGGGCCCGGGCCCGGTGTTTGCCGCCCATGTCACGGACTGGCCCGGCCACGAAGCCAAGATCGCCCGTTTCTGGCGCAATGCGATCCTGTTTGAGCGCTGCTATGACGGCAATCCGATGGCCGCGCATATCAAGGCGGGGAATGTGCGCCCGGGCATGTTCGAGCCCTGGCTGGGTCTGTTCGACATGGTGCTGCGCCGCAACCTGCCGCCCGAGACCGCCGCCGCCTGGTCCGAACTGGCCCACCGGATCGGGCGCGGTCTGCGCGCCGGGGTTGTCGAGTCCGTCAATGGCCCCGATGGCGTTCCGCGCCTGCGCTGAACCGCGCTCAGGCCGCCGACGCGCGGCTTTGAACCGCAGTTCCTCCATCGTTGCCACCGGTTGAATGCGGTTCCGTTTCACCAATCAGATCCTCGATGAACAGACTCAGCAACTGGCTTCGGCTGGACACACCAGCCTTGCGATAGATGGCGTTCGACTGGGCCTTGACCGTCCCTTCGGACGTGCCGCGCAGCGCGGCGATTTCCGCTGTCGACAGGCCCTTGATGGCGAACAGCGCGACATCGCGCTCGGCCGGGGTCAACCCCCAGTCGCCGAAGCGGTCTGACATCAGGTCGGAAAACGCGGTTTGCGCGCGCGCAAGGTGCTGGCGCGCCTGCCGCGCTTCGATCAGGGCCTTGCGCCAGGCATAGGCGCCCAGCGCAAAGCCCAGCACAAGGCCCAGTGCCGCCCCCATTTCCACGAATTCCCGGGCCTGCCAACTGATCGGCGTGCTGCGCAATCCCAGAATCGACGCCAGAATATCATAGATGAAAACAATCGTGAGACTGGTCTGCATCGCGAACACGGCCAGAACAATCACGATCCCACGCCAGGACTTTCGGCCTGAAGGACGGCCCGGACGCCGGTCAGTCATCGGACCCGCCGCCGTCTCCACCACCGTCACCGCTATCGCCGCCGCCGTCATCGCCGCCGCCCATGCCGCCGCCGCTGTCGTCACCGCTGCTGTCGTCACTGCCGCTGTCGTCACTGCCACCACCACCACCGCCCGCGTGGCCGTCGCCTTCCGTTCCGCGCTCGGTCTCGGTCTCGTCGAGGTAGTCGCGCAGGACTTCCCCAGTATTCGGGTTCAACACGATTTCGCGGCGACCGGCACTGCCCGTCGCCACGATTCTGGTGCGGCCCAGCCAGGTCCGGCTGACCTCGATTCCAGAAAACCCTTGCGATTGAAGGGATTGTATCATCGCTTGTGAGCGATCTTGTGCCGATGCCGCGACAGAAAGCAGAAATGTCAGCACGATACTCAGGATTGTGGATCGTAGGGTCATCGCGAATTCCTGGCCTATCGATGGGTGCCCCAAAAGTCAGGGGCCCAACGCAGGACATCATAGCGATGCCCGGCGGGGTGCCGCAATCACTTCAAGTCAGCGGCAGGTTGCGCTCAATCGTCGCTGTCGCCGTTGTCATCACTGCCGTTGTCGTCGCCACCGTTGTCATCGTTTCCGCCATGGTCGCCGCTGTCGTTGCCACCAGTGTCGCCGCTGCCATGGTCACCGCGCCCATTGTCGTCACGACCACCATCGTCACGACCACCATCGTCACGACCCCCATCGTCACGGGCCCCATCGTCACGGCCGTCATGGTCACCGCTGCGGTCATCGTCGCCGCCGTTGTCGGAGTTGTCGCCGTGGTCAGTGTCGTCGCTACGGTCGCTCATGCCGGCACTACGGTCAACGGGCCGACGGGGCATGGTGACGGTGCCGTCCTGTTGCGCCCGCTGGTTCATCATCATGCCTTGCGCGCTGGCAACTGTCGCGAATGACAACGGAGCCGCAGAGGCAAGCAGGGCGGCGACGGTGGAGATCTTGATAAGGTTCATTTCGGTATCCTCGTTGCGTTGGCGTAGCGAGTCTGCTTGTCGCTACATGCCAACCACAAACGCCGTTCAGCGGCCCAGGGATATTGGTCTGAGGTTCATTTTGCGTTTCCAGGCCCTGGGTTTGGCCCCCTATACCGCTGGTTTAGGCCCCAAAATGCCAAAGGCCTCCGAGAGGCGTCGCGAAGGCCCTTGATCTTCCAGTCCATGCTCGCCACGTCACGCGGACATGTCGAAACCCAGGTGTTTGGCCACGGTAAAGATGTCCTTGTCGCCGCGCCCGCACATGTTCATGACGATGATATGGTCGCGCGGCAGATCCGGGGCGATCTTCATCACATGGGCCAGCGCGTGGCTGGGTTCCAGCGCCGGAATGATCCCCTCCAGATTACAGCTGAACTGAAAGGCCTCCAGGGCTTCCTTGTCCGTCACGCTGACATATTGCGCGCGTCCGATGTCATGCAGCCAGGAATGCTCGGGCCCGATACCGGGATAGTCCAGACCGGCCGAAATCGAATAGCCTTCAAGGATCTGACCGTCATCATCTTGCAACAGATAGGTCCGGTTGCCATGCAGCACCCCCGGGCGCCCGCCGGTCAACGACGCGCAATGCTCCATCTTGTCATCGACGCCCTTGCCGCCGGCCTCGACACCGATGATGCGCACCGACGGGTCGTCCAGGAACGGATAGAACAGACCCATCGCGTTCGATCCGCCGCCAATCGCCGCGATGACGGTGTCCGGCAGACGCCCTTCCCCCTCCTGTTCGGCCAGTTGCCAGCGGACTTCCTTGCCGATGATCGCCTGAAAATCGCGCACCATGGCGGGATAGGGATGCGGCCCGGCCACCGTGCCGATGCAATAGA
>CAJQNQ010000079.1 GCA_905479725.1 uncultured Paracoccaceae bacterium
TGCGCAACCGCAGGCGCGGCGGCCAGAGCAAAGGCTGCGGCCAGAATCGGACTGAATTTCATGGTGGGTCCTCCCTTTTTTGATTTGTGGCCGGATCATAGGCGCTTCGAGCCCGCCAAAACAAGGGGTAGCGCCGCGTCGTGCGGTCGCAATCTCGATCCGTGGAAAATCCGGTCAGTCGCGCTTGATCGATTTTTCGAAATACGGAACCGGCGCGATGCGGGCGCGGATCGGCGTGACTTCGTGTTCCTCGACCGTCGGGCGCCGGGAATTGGGCTCGCCCCATATCAGCGTCACATCGCGTCCCATGACCGCCTGATCGGTGTCGATCAGCGCGGTGGACAACACCGCGCCCGCGTTCGACGAATATGCGCTCCATTGCGAGGTGCCGATCATCACGCCGTCGGCCATCACCGCATCGTATTCAAAGGTCGCATACATCGGCACCGGAAGCTGGATGAACCGGGTGCGCGGGCGCTCGGGCCCGACAGATCGCTGCAAGACGCGGAACACGTCATCGTTGTTCCATTCCAGCGTGACCTTGGTGCGCCGTTTTTTGCCATTCTTCGCCAACAGCGCATCGCGACCGATGAAGTCATGGTCGAAATGGACCATCGGCCCGTAGCCCAGTTCATAGGGTTCGACCATGTAATCGGTGGGATCGTCCGACACGAAGCTGCCGCCCAGTGATGCGTTGGCCTCGAACGCCGCCGCCGGCTGCCACTCGCGGAAGGCCCTGGTGCCGTCGCCCGCGTAGATTGCCGGGAACGGGCGGGGCATCCAGCCGCTTTCCTGCGCGGCGGTGGGGTAGGTGATCGATCCGGCCTTGCGCAGCCCGTATTTCACGCCGACCTCTTCAACCCGCGCGCGCACCGCCTGCTGCGCGTCCCACGGGCCGTAAAACTCGAACCCCGGCCGACCGGCCATGCCATGGCGCAGCGCGCGCACCGTATGCCCGGCGATCTGGAATTCCCCGATATGGAAGAATTTGATATCCGGCAGGGTGCCGTCCGACACCTCTTGCGCCATGGCCAGCGCGTTGGGCCCCTGAAGCTGAAAGCGGAACACATCACGCTGGGGGCGGGGCACAATCATGTTCTCGTTGCGCGTGACCTCAACCTGATACGCGGACCGCTCGGCCTGGAATTGCACCCAGCTGCTGGCCGTGGGCGGGCCAACGACGCGCAGAAAATCTTCGGATTCGCGAAAGATGATCGCGTCCGAAATCAGGTAGCCCCGGTCGTCGACCATCACCAGTTGCTTGGCGCGCATCGGCGTCAGGGTGTCCAACCGGTTCGACGCCAACCCCGCGATGAACGGTAGCGCATCGCCGCCGCGCAGGTGCAGTTCGGTCATGTGATAGGATTGCTCGAACATCACCACCGTTTCGTGCCACGCGCGCTGTTCATCGCGCCAATTGGTGAATTCGGGCGGGATGCCGGGGAATATGGTCAGCCCGGCGGGCGACTGGCGCACCATGTTCAGCGCGCCGCCATGGGCGTTGATCTTCTGCTCCAGGCTTTGGAATTCGGGCATCATGCTCTCCTTGCGCGGGATGGCGGTTTGGGATGTAGCTTGAAGCAGGTCAGGCGTGATGTAAAATTCCAAGATCTGCGGCTTGCATAGAAAGAATCTATATCTCATGGATCCAAGACATTTGATGCAGCTTGCCGTGGTGGTCGAATTGGGCTCGGTCACCAAGGCGGCGCGCAAGCTGAACCTGACCCAGCCGACATTGTCGCGCACGATCCGCGTGATCGAGGACCGGGTGGGCGGCAAGGTGCTGCGGCGCGGGCGGTATGGTGTGACGGCCACCCAGATCGGCCAGCGCCTGGCCGAGGAGGGGCGCGCGATCATCCTGCATGCCGAAGCGGCGCAATTGGCGGTGCAGGAATGGCGGCACGGTCTGGGCGGGGATGTGCGGCTCGGGCTGGGTCCGATGCTGGCCGTGTCCCTGATGGCCGAGTTTTTCAGCCGCAACGCAGGCAGCGCCCCGGCATACGGTCTGAAGCTGAGCACCGACCTGCCGATGGCGCTGCTGGACCGGCTGAAGGCCGATGAACTGGATGCCGCCATCCTGCCCCATGACCTCAGCCGCCGCGACGATACCCTGCACCGCGACCTGCTGTTCACCGACCGGCTGGCGATCTTTGTCGGCAGCCGGGATCCGCTGGCGGGACAAAGCGGCGTGGACCCCGCGCGGCTGGCCGATCATGCCTGGATCACCGTTTCCGAACGCGCCGGGCTGTTCGACCTGACGCACGGCGCGCTGGAGGCGTTGGGCCTGCCGGACGTGATCCCCCGGATCGAGAATTCGGGCGACGTGATGATTACCTTCCGGCTGCTGGAACAGACCCGCGCCTGCGCGGTTCTGCCCCTGCGGCTGGCATCGCTGGTGCAAGACCGTTTCAGGATCGCGCCCGTTACCGTGACCACATCGTTGCCGACCCGGGATGTCGGCTTCTGGACCACACCGACCGGACGCGACCGGCCCGAGGTGGTCGATTTCCGGGCGCGGCTCAGGGCGTTCCTGCCGGTTGTCGGGTTGGCGGGCTGAGCGGGGCCGGGGCCCGTCAGGCGATCTCGAACATCGACAAGACGACGCTGGAGGCCCTTCGGCCGCCGCGCCCGATGAACAGGCTCCTGTTCACCCAGTCATAGCGCGGGTCCCCGGTTTCCAGCCGGCAATGGGTGCGCATGTAGTAATCAGACGGATCCACATCCGCGCCCGATGCCACGCGGGCCATCACATCGGCCGGGCCATGGCGCAGGCCGTAATTGATCACCTCGATCACCGCGCCATCATCGGTTTCCAGCGCGTAGCGGGTGTCCAGTTCGGCCAGCCCGCCCGCGAACACCGTCTGCCAATCGGCGCCCAGGTTCATCACCCGCCCGTTGATCCGCGCGCCGCTGACCGTGCCGCCGGTGATCGGGATGATCCGCCGTTGTCCGGCGCGCCCCGGTCCCAGTTCCATGATCGGGGCCAGGGTGACGGCCAGATCGAAAGCGTGGATCAGGGGCGGCGGCTCGAAACGCATCGGCGGGTCCTTTCCGGTGTCGCGGAATGATGCCCAGTCCCGCCGCCCATTGCAATGTCCGGGGCAAGCATTGCGTCTTGGACCACAGGCGGTATCGTTGCCCATCGGGTCAGACGGGGGGCAGGACATGGGCAGCACGGCAGGCATGACCGCGGGTGCAGCGCTGTTCGTGCGGCTCAAGGCGTTGGGGGTCGATTACGTCTTTGCCAATTCTGGCACCGATTTCCCGCCGATCATCGAGGGCTTGATCGAAGCCCGGCGGCGCGGGCTGGACCTGCCCATCCCGGTAACGGTGCCGCATGAGCACGCGGCGGTCAGCATGGCGCATGGCTACTACCAGATGACCGGCCGCGCGCAGGCGGTGATGCTGCACACCAATGTCGGGCTGGCGAACGCAGCGACCGGGGCGATCAACGCGGCCTGCGATCAGGTGCCGATGATCCTGATGTCGGGCCGAACGCCGGTGACCGAAGGCGGGCGTTTTGGCGCGCGCACCGTGCCGATCGGCTGGGGACAGGAGATGTTCGACCAGACGGCCCTGGTGCGCGAGGCGGTGAAGTGGGAGTATGAGCTGAAAGTGCCCGAGCAGATCTGCGATCTGCTGGACCGCGCCCATGCCATCGCCAATTCCACGCCCAAGGGGCCGGTCTATCTGTCCCTCCCGCGTGAAGTGCTGTGCGAGCAAACACCGGCCCGCGTCTCGGCGCCGGTCCGCCTGACCCCGGTGCAACCCGCCCCGACGCCCGACGCGCTGGAACAGGCCGCACGGATGCTGGCGGGCGCGCGAAACCCGGTGATCGTCAGCCAGCGCGGCGCCGGATCGGAGGCGGCGTTTCGGGTGCTGTCGGGGTTCCTGACCAACTGGGCCGTGCCGTTGTGCCATTACTGGCCCAACCAGGTGTCGGTGCCGATGGATCACCCGATGCAGGTGGGCACCGATCCCGCGCCGTGGCTGGAACAGGCCGATGTGGTGCTGGTGATCAACGCGCTGGCGCCGTGGTGGCCGGACCGTGTGAGCCTGCCGGAAACCGCGCGGGTGATCCAGTTGGGCCCCGATCCCCTGCACAGCCGCACACCCGTGCGCAACTTCCCCGCCGATCTGACCCTGCCGGGCGAAATCGCGCCGACCGTCCTGGCGCTGATCGCCGCGATGGACCAGCAGCACCGCGACGCGGACCTGATTGCCACCCGCCGCGCCCGCGTGATGCAGCGCGCGGACAAGATGCGCGCGGCATCCACCGCGCGGGCCGAACAGGGCAACGGCGCGCCGATGACCAAGGAGTGGGTCAGCCTGTGCCTGGGGCGCGCGATCAGGGCTCAGGCGATCAAGGGGCGCACGGCCACGGTGTTCCACGAACTCGGCTGCCCGATCGAGGCGCTGGGCACCGATCAGCACCTTGGCTACGTGCAGGAACCCTACTCCGGCGGTCTGGGCTGGGGTCTGCCCGCCGCGCTGGGCGCGCAACTGGCCGATCCTGACCGGCTGATCTTTGCGACGATGGGCGATGGCAGCTACATGTTCGCCAACCCTACCGTCTGCCACATGCTGGCCGAGGGGCTGGGCCTGCCCATCATCACCCTGATCCTGAACAATGAGGAATGGGGCGCCGTGCGCAAATCGGCTGAAGGGCTGTATCCGCATGGGCAGGCGCGGCTCAGCAACGACGTGCCCCTGACCAGCCTGCGCCCCAGCCCCGATTTCACCCTGACCGCGCAGGCCAGCCGCGCCTATTCCGAAACCGTCACCGACGGCGCGGACCTGCCGGATGCGCTGGAACGCACCATCGATGTGGCCACCCGACAGCGGCGGCAGGTCTTGCTGAACATCGCCATTGCCCGCGAAACCGCCCCGTAGGGCGCCGTTGGCCGCATCGCCCCGTTGACGCACCGCACTCACACGCGCATATCCGCCATAAGACCCAATTCGAGCTGCTTTCTGCCCTGACAGGACATCCCATGATCCAAGACACCCCCGCCCTGATCGCCGCCATTCGGGCCCACTTCGCGCATGTGGACACCTGCCCGTTCCAAGGCCCGCGTGTTTTCTTTGAGAACGCCGGCGGTGCGCTGACGTTGAAAGCTGTGGCGGAAACGTCGGCCAGCTATGCCGCGATCCCCGACAATCAGGGGCGCGACAACCCGGCGTCCCATGCGCTGGTGGCGACGATCAACAAGGCCAAGGCCGATATGGCGATGTTCATGAACGCCGGATCGGGCCAGTTCTTCGCCGGCGAAAGCGGCACGGAATTGTTGTTTCGCATGATCCGCACGGCCTGCCTGAACGCGCCGAAGGGGGGCAAGGTCATCGGCTCG
>CAJQNQ010000080.1 GCA_905479725.1 uncultured Paracoccaceae bacterium
GGGAGGTTACCACATGGATCGTCGTTCATTCTTGCGCACGTCAACCGTGGGCGGCGCAGCAGCCGCCGCTGCGACGCTGGCTGCACCCGCCGTTGCCCAGGGCAACATCACCTGGCGCATGGTGACCACCTGGCCGCGCATGTTCCCCGGCCTGGGTGTCGGTGCGCAGCGCTTTGCCGACCGTGTCAACGCGATGTCCGACGGCGCGCTGACCATCGAGGTCTATTCGGCCGGCGAACTGGTGCCGCCGCTGCAATCGCTGGATGCCGTGATCGACGGCACCGCCGAGATGAGCCACGGCGCCGCCTATTACTGGCAGAACAAGTCCCGCGCGCTGGCCTTCTTCACCGGCGTTCCCTTCGGCATGACCTCGCGCGAGTTGTCGGCTTGGGTCCGCGTCATGGGTGGCCAGCAGTTGTGGGACGAGGTCTATGACCAGTTCGGCGTTCAGGGCTTCCTGTCGGGCGATACCGGCACGCAGGCCGGCGGCTGGTTCCGCGAACCGCTGACGGGTCTGGCCGACATCCAGGGGCTGCGTTTCCGCACCCCGGGCCTGGGTGGTCAGGTCTGGCAGAAGATGGGGGCCTCGGTCACCAACATGGCTGGCGGCGAGATCTTCCAGGCGTTGCAATCGGGCGCGCTGGACGCGGCCGAATTCGTCGGCCCGTGGAATGACCTGGCGCTGGGCTTCTATCAGGTCGCCAGCCACTATTATACCTCGTCGTTCAACGAGCCGGGTCTGGCGACCGAAGTCACCGTCGACAAGGCCAAGTATCAGGCGCTGCCCGCAAACCTGCAGGAAATCATCAAGATCGCCGCGCAGGCGGAATACGACGAAATGCCGTCCGAATTCTATGCCAACGATCCACGTGCGCTGAAGACGCTTGTCGAAGAGCACGGGGTGATGGTGCATACCGCGTTCCCGGACGAAATCCTTCAGGCCGCGGCGGTTGGCGCCCAGGAAATCCTTGCCGAGATCCTGGAGTCGGATGACGAGTTGACGCGCCGCGTTGCCCGCAGCTTCGTCGATTCGGTCAAGTTGCTGCAAACCCGCACCGACAACACCGATGCCGGCTATATCAGCGCGCGTCAGCGGTTCATGGATTATTCGAACCTCTGATCTGTCTTTCCCGCGCGGCCATGATCCGGCCGCGCGGGATTGCCTTGTCCGGGCCCCGGCCACGCTGCGCCGGGGCCCTGTCATACGTCACATTCCAAGCGGAGGAACCGATGAACGGGTTGTCTGCCATCATGCGCGCGATCACGGGCGTCAATCGCCTGATCGGCGTGACATTCGCCTGGCTCGCGCTGGCCATCGTTGTCATCTGCTTCTGGGTTGTGGTGGAGCGATATGCGTTCGGGAATACCCGTCTGTGGATGCAGGATCTGTATCCCTGGTTGAACGGTGTGCTGTTCACCGCCGTTGCCGCCTATGCGCTGTATCACGACGATCACGTGCGCGTGGATATCTTCTATCGCCCCGCTTCGGCGGTGACAAAGGCGTGGATGGATCTGGTCGGTGTGCTGGTGTTCCTGCTGCCTTTTAGCTGGATCGTCTGGACCTACAGCTTCACCTTCGTGGCGCGGTCCTGGGGATTGCAGGAAGGTTCGTCCAACCCGGGCGGCGCGCCTGGGCTGTTTCTGGTCAAGGGCTTCATCCTGGTCTTTGCCGTGACCATCGCCCTGCAAGGCATTGCCATGCTGATCCGCTCGGTTCTGATCATCCGCGGGCGCGAGGATCTGGTGCCCGACGACTTTCGTTACCAATCCATGTCGGAGACCGCGTAATGGATCCTGTTTTTCTGGGCGAGCTCCTGTCGGGCCTGATGTTCCTGGGTGTCATCGGCATGTTGATGCTGGGCTTTCCGGTGGCGTTCACGCTGGCCGGCACGTCGATCCTGTTCGCGCTGGCGGGCGCGTCGCTGGGCGTGTTCGACTTTTCCAACATGAGCGCCCTGGCCGGGCGCTATACCGGCTACATGACCAACGAGGTGCTGGTCGCGGTGCCGCTGTTCATCTTCATGGGCGTCATGCTGGAACGCTCGCAGATTGCTGAGCAACTGCTGTCCACCATGGGCAAGCTGTTTGGCAACATGCGTGGCGGGCTGGGGATTTCGGTGATTATCGTCGGTGCGTTGCTGGCGGCATCGACCGGGATCGTCGGCGCAACCGTGGTGACGATGGGTCTGATTTCCCTGCCGTCGATGATGCGGGCAGGCTATGACCCCAAGCTGGCCTGCGGCACGATCTGCGCGTCGGGCACGCTGGGGCAGATCATTCCGCCGTCAACCGTGCTGATCTTCATGGGTGACATGATCGCCGGCATGAACAGCCAGGCGCAGATGCAGCTTGGCAATTTTGCTCCAAAGGCGGTGTCTGTGGGCGACCTGTTCGCCGGGGCGTTCCTGCCGGGCCTGCTGCTGGTGGTGATCTATATCTGCTACATCTTGTTCAAGGCGGTGGTGGACCCGGAAAGCTGCCCCGCAACCCCGGTTCCGGAAGAAGAGCGCAAGGACCTGCCGCGCGAAGTCGTCGTGGCATTGTTGCCGCCGCTATTGCTGATCGTGGCGGTTCTTGGCTCTATCCTGGGTGGCGTCGCCACACCGACCGAGGCGGCGTCGGTGGGGGCCGTGGGGGCCATGGTTCTGTCCGCGTTGCGCGGGCGGCTGACATTCGACGTGCTCAAGCAGACTGTCCGCAGCACTGCGCGGATTACCTCGATGATCTTTGTCATCCTGTTCGGGGCATCGGTGTTTTCGGTCGTCTTCCGGCAGATGGGCGGCGATGACCTGGTGCATGAATTCCTGTCAAACATTCCGGGCGGGGCGACAGGTGCGATGATTGCCGTGATGGTGACCATGTTCATCCTGGGCTTTATCCTGGACACGTTCGAAATCATCTTCATCGTGCTGCCGATCACCGCGCCGACCTTGCTTCTGCTGGGCGTCGATCCGGTATGGCTGGGGGTGATGATCGGGGTGAACCTGCAAACCAGTTTCCTGACACCACCGTTCGGATTTGCGCTGTTCTATCTGCGCGGAGTGGCACCCAACAACGTATCTACCGGCATGATCTACCGAGGTGCGATCCCTTTCGTGATCTTGCAGGTGATGGCCATCGCACTGCTGTTCACCTTCCCGCAGATCGTCACCTGGCTGCCGAATCTGCTATATTGATCCTGGTGCGGTGGGGTGGAACCCCACCCTACCGCAACCGCGCGGCGTAGGGTGGGGTTCCACCCCACCTTCGCCCTCCGCTCTGGCGTCGCCCCATCTGGCGCGCGCGGCCCGCGTCTGATAGCCCAGCCCCATGCTGGCCGTATTTCTTCAGACCCTTCCCTTCTTTGCGATCATCGGCCTGGGTTACGGCGCCGGCAAGACCGGGTTTTTCCCACCCGAGGCCACGGCCTGGCTGACTCGATTCGTCTTCTACTTTGCGCTATCGGCGATGTTGTTCGGTTTCTCGGCGCAAATGACATTGTCAGACATCCTGGAGCCGCGCGCGGCGGGGGCCTACCTGCTGGGCAGTTCGGCGATCTATCTGCTGGCCCTGGGCGTCGCCCTGATCCGCAAACGGCCCCTGGTCGAAGCCGTGATGGAAGCCCACACCGCGATCATCGGCAATACCGGGTTCCTGGGCGTGCCGATGCTGGTGCTGTTGCTGGGCGATCGGGCGGCGGCCACCGTGTTGCTGGTCGTGGTGATCGATCTTATCGTGTTCTCCAGCCTGCTGACGATCATCATCACCATGGCCCGCGAAGGGCGCGTGACCCCGGCCCTGCCCCGCCGGCTGGCGCTGGGGCTTGTCAGGAACCCGATGGTCGCGTCCATGGCCGCCGGGCTGGCGTGGTCGGCGACCGGGCTGGGCCTGTCGGCGCCGGTCAGCGCCACGACGACCTTGCTGGGCGCCGCCGCCACCCCCGGCGCGCTGTTCGCCATCGGCGCCAGCCTGACCAACAACCAGGCCGAGCGCCTGACCGTCGCCGGCTGGCTGAGCTTCGCCAAGCTGGTGCTGCACCCGCTGGCCGTCATGGCGGCCGCGCTGTGGGTGTTTGGCGTGGATCCCTTTGCCGCCGGCGTGCTGATTGCGGCCGCCGCACTGCCAGTGGCGGGCAACGTCTACATTCTGGCGCAGCACTACTCTGTCGCCGTTGCGCGGGTCTCGGCGGCGATCCTGATTTCCACCGTAATCAGCGTGGCAACCCTGCCGCTGATCCTGTCGCAGATCGCCGGATGACCCGCCCGAGAACCGATCGCGGGCACGATTGACCCCAAAGCCCGAAATTGTTGCCGCGTTTCCACGGGTTCGCGCGGTGCAACTGCTTGCAGGGGCCCAGAGCCCTACCTATATACGCCGAGAAGCCGGGCAACGGGGACAACACCCGCCGGGCAAAACTGGGATTGGAGAACGGTGCCTGAACGGGCCGTTATCCACGACATCGCCTAAGAGAGGATTTTGAGCATGGCCAAAGTCATTGGAATTGACCTGGGAACCACCAACTCCTGCGTTGCGATCATGGATGGATCGCAGCCGCGCGTCATCGAAAACGCGGAAGGTGCGCGCACGACCCCGTCGATCGTGGGTTTCACGGAATCAGAGCGCCTTGTCGGGCAGCCCGCGAAGCGCCAGGCCGTCACCAACCCGACGAACACGGTTTTTGCCGTCAAGCGTCTGATCGGCCGCCGCCTGGGCGATGCCGAGGTCGAGAAAGACAAGAAACTGGTGCCCTATGACATTGTCGATGGCGGCAACGGGGACGCCTGGGTTTCGGTGCGCGGTGACAAATACAGCCCCAGCCAGGTGTCGGCCTTCATCCTGCAAAAGATGAAGGAAACCGCCGAAAGCTATCTGGGCGAGGACGTTACGCAGGCCGTCATTACCGTGCCCGCCTATTTCAACGACGCCCAGCGTCAGGCCACCAAGGACGCCGGCAAGATCGCCGGTCTGGAAGTGCTGCGCATCATCAACGAGCCCACGGCGGCGGCGCTGGCCTATGGTCTGGACAAGAAGGAAACCAAGACCATCGCGGTTTATGACCTTGGCGGCGGCACCTTCGACATCACCATCCTGGAAATCGATGACGGTCTGTTCGAGGTCAAATCGACCAATGGCGACACCTTCCTGGGTGGCGAAGATTTCGACATGCGCATCGTCAACTACCTGGTGGACGAGTTCAAGAAAGAGAACGGCGTTGACCTGTCGGCCGACAAGATGGCGCTTCAGCGCCTGAAGGAAGCGGCAGAAAAAGCCAAGATCGAGCTGTCCTCCAGCCAGCAGACGGAAATCAACCAGCCGTTCATCTCGATGGACAAGAACACCGGCCAGCCGCTGCACATGGTCATGAAGCTGACCCGCGCCAAGCTGGAATCGCTGGTGGGTGATCTGATCGTCAAGTCGATGAAGCCTTGCGCCCAGGCGCTCAAGGATGCTGGCCTGGCGAAGGGCGATATCGACGAGGTGGTTCTGGTCGGCGGCATGACCCGCATGCCCCGCGTCGTCGAGGAGGTGACCAAGTTCTTCGGCAAGGAACCCCACAAGGGTGTGAACCCTGATGAAGTCGTGGCGCTGGGTGCCGCCATTCAGGCCGGCGTTCTGCAAGGCGACGTGAAGGACGTGGTCCTGCTGGACGTGACCCCGCTGTCGCTGGGCATCGAGACGCTGGGCGGCGTGTTCACCCGCCTGATCGACCGCAACACGACGATCCCGACGAAGAAGAGCCAGGTATTCTCGACCGCCGACGACAACCAGTCGGCCGTGACCATCCGGGTGTTCCAGGGTGAGCGTGAGATGGCCGCGGACAACAAGATGCTGGGCCAGTTCAACCTGGAGGGCATCCCGCCCGCGCCGCGCGGCATGCCGCAAATCGAGGTGACGTTCGACATCGACGCCAACGGCATCGTCAACGTATCGGCCAAGGACAAGGCGACGGCGAAGGAGCAGAAGATCACCATTGCGGCTTCGGGCGGCCTGTCGGATGCCGATATCGAACAGATGGTCAAAGACGCCGAGGCCAATGCCGACGCCGACAAGGCCCGCAAGGAACTGGTCGAAGCCCGGAACCAGGCCGAAAGCCTGATCCATTCGACCGAGAAATCGCTGGCCGAATACAAGGACAAGGTGGACCCGACCACCGCCGAGGCGATCGAACTGGCCATCGCCGCGCTGAAGGACACGCTGGACGGCGACGACCCCGAAAAGATCAAGTCCGGCATCAACAACGTGCGCGATGCATCGATGAAGCTGGGCGAAGCGATCTACAAGGCGCAGCAAGCGTCCGAAGAAAGCGCCGAAGCCGACAGCGGCGACGAGCCGCGCCCGGTGGATGACGATATCGTCGATGCCGATTTCGAAGACCTTGACGACAACAAGCGCGACTGAGCTTGATTATAACGCGGGGCCCCGGCCGGCATCGCCGGGCCGGGGCCTTGCCATTGAAAGCGAGGTCCATCATGGCTAAGCGCGACTTTTACGAAGTATTGGGCGTCTCGCGCGGCGCGTCCGCGGACGAGTTGAAGAAGGCTTACCGCAAGAAGGCCAAGGAGCTTCATCCGGACCGCAACAGCGACAACCCCAATGCGGAATCGCAGTTCAAGGAAGTCAACGAGGCCTACGAGATCCTCAAGGATGCCGAAAAGAAGGCCGCCTATGACCGGTTCGGCCATGCCGCTTTTGATGGTGGCATGGGCGGCGGCCCACGCGGACCGCAACGCGGGCACCCTGGCGGTGACTTCAACTCGGCGTTCTCGGATGTGTTCGAGGATCTGTTCGGCGACTTCATGGGCGGGCGTGGCGGTGGTGGCGGTGGCCGACAGCGTGCCAGCCGGGGCTTGGACCTGCGCTACAACATGCGCATCACGCTGGAAGAGGCCTTTACAGGCGCGCAGAAATCCATCCGCGTGCCCACCCTGGCCGCCTGCGAGGAATGCAGCGGAACCGGGGCCGAGGGCGGCGCCGAGCCCGTCACCTGCCCGACCTGTTCGGGCATGGGCAAGGTCCGGGCGCAGCAAGGTTTTTTCACCGTCGAACGCACATGCCCGACATGCTCCGGCATGGGCCAAACCATCAAGAACCCCTGCCAGACTTGCCATGGCTCTGGCCGCGAAGAAAAGGAACGCGCGCTCAGCGTGAACATTCCTGCCGGTGTCGAGACCGGCACCCGCATCCGGCTTGCCGGTGAGGGTGAGGCAGGCATGCGCGGCGGTCCGCCCGGTGACCTCTACATATTCGTCGAAGTGGCCGAACACGCGATTTTCGAGCGCAATGGAACCGACCTTTACTGCCGCGTGCCAGTCAGCATGGCCTCGGCTGCCTTAGGCGGCGACGTCGAAGTGCCCACCATCGACGGCGGCCGCAGCCGGGTGAAGGTTCCGGCCGGCAGCCAGTCGGGACGTCAAATGCGCCTGCGCAGCAAAGGCATGCCTGCCCTTCGCGGCGCTGGAACCGGCGACATGTTCATCGAAATCGCGGTGGAAACCCCGGTCAATCTCACCGGTCGCCAGAAAGAGCTTCTGCGCGAGTTCGGAGAATTGAGCGAGGACAACCAGCCGGAAACCTCGAAATTCTTCTCGAAGGTCAAAAGCTTCTGGGATGGCATGACCGGTTAAGCCCGCGTTTACCAACCCAGTCGAAGGTTAGAGGATGCCCGGTCCCAACGCCTTTCACGAAGCAGCGCTGCCGCTCGACTATGAAGAATCTGTACTCAAGAAGGGCGATCGCCTGCCCTCCTACATAAAAGAGCACCGCAAGCGTCTGCGTGCACGGTTCGTTGAGGGCGGAGCCGATGCAATGCCTGACTACGAACTACTGGAACTCGCTCTATTCTTTGCAATTCCGCAGAAGGACGTGAAGCCAACGGCTCGGGATCTGATCAAAGCGTTCGGTGATTTTCCTCATGTTCTCGCTGCTTCTAGACTTCGTCTGGAAGAGGTTAAGGGCATAGGCGAAGCTACTTCCCTTTACCTGAAAGTTGTCGAAGCTGTAGCTCACAGAATGGCGCGCGGTCAGGTGTTGAATCGTCCTGTCGTCACGGGCTGGGATGATCTCGTGCGCTATTGTCAGACCGCGATGGCCCACAGGTCGACCGAGCAGTTCCGTGTTCTGTACCTCGATCGCA
>CAJQNQ010000081.1 GCA_905479725.1 uncultured Paracoccaceae bacterium
ATGTATCAACACTCGAGGCGCCCAGTTGGCACCCATATGACACCCAGTTCCGAATATGCTCATAGAGAATCCGGCAATCTACAGCGCAACATGTTGTTTTATTTTGGTAAAAGTGGTGCCCGGGGGCGGAATCGAACCACCGACACGAGGATTTTCAATCCACTGCTCTACCCCTGAGCTACCCGGGCACGGGCGAAAGGCTGGCTTTCGGGTGCGCGTGTCTTAGGCGAGCAGCGGCGCGGTGTCCAGAGGGAAATTCCGCCAGATAACCGTCACGTCCTGATGAACATTACCGGCAATCCGATGCGGGTTTGAGAAGGGCCGTTCGCGCGCTCCGGACGTGATGGGAGGTGGCGCGCCAAGGAGTGGCGCGGCCTTCCGGCGCCTAGCTTCGAATGCGGGCAAACCCGGGATCATAGGGCGACGGCGCGATGACTTCGGCGCCGATCAGGTCGCCGCACATATCCACACGCAGCGCCGTGCCCGGAATGGCCAGGGCGGGATCCACGAAGGCATAGGCCAGGTTTCGGTCGACCCTGTGGCCAAAATCCCCCGAAGTGACGGTGCCGACCACATCCGGGCCCTGCATCACCGAGGCCCCGCCATGCGCTGGTGCCCTGCGGGTGTCGATGTCGAGCGTGACCAACCGTTTGCGTGGCCCGGCGGATTGCCGGACAAGCAGGGCCGCTTTGCCGATGAATTCGCCCTTGGTGAGCGTCACGAACCTTGAGAGCCCCGTCTCGAACGGATCGAACTCGGTGATCAGGTCGGATTTCCAGTGCAGAAACCCCTTTTCCATCCGCATCGAATCGATTGCGCGGGCGCCGAAAAGCATAATGCCGAACGGCGCGCCCGCCGCCATCAACGCCTGATAGGCGGCGTAAAGCGCCCGGTTGGGGACGTGGATTTCATAGGCCAGTTCGCCGGAAAAACTGACACCCATGACCGTGGCGGGCGCGAAGCCGATGAAGCTTTCGCGCACCGACAGCCATGGAAATGCCGGCGCAGACCAATCCCCGCGCGCGCAGGCCGACAGCACCGCCCGGGCGTTCGGCCCGGCCAGCACCAGGATCGTCTGGTCGTTGGTGAGGCTGCGCAGTTGCACGTCCTCGCCGGGGTTCAGATGCGCGCTCAGCCAATCCATGTCATGCGTTTCCGACGCGGCGGCAGAGCCATACCAGACACGCGCGGGCCCGCGGTCTGACGCCGGCAGATTGGCCAGCGTGGCTTCACATTTGACCATGCCGTGAGGGTTCAGCAGATAGGCCAGCCCAACCCGCCCGGCGCGTTGGGGAACCTTGCCGCAGACCATGCGATCCAGGAAAGCATGGCGGTCCGCGCCGGTGATTTCGATCCGGTTGAAGCCGTTGACCTCGGTCAGGCCGACATTGGTGGCGACGGCGCGAACTTCAGCCGCGACAATATCGAAGGCTTCGTCGAAATCGAAGGACAGAGTGGGATGAAAATCCGGCGCGGGCTTGATGTAATCCAACCGCTCCCACCCATTCACCACGGAGAATTCGGCCCCGGCGGCGGCCAGCACCGGGGTCAGCGGTGTGGTCTTGGCGTTGCGCCCTGCGGGGCGGTGCTCATGCGGGAAATGAAAGCGGAATTCGTTCTGGTAATCCTCGATGGCCTTCAGCGCGGTCAGTTCGACGTTCGCGTGCCCGGTGAAGCGGCGCGGGTCCAGCACCCAGGTGTCATAGCAGGCCTCGCCATGAACGATCTGTTGCGCCAGCAGCCAGCCATGGCCGCCGCCCTCGCCCAGCCCGGCGCGCAGCCCGATGATGCAAAAGGCATTGCGTTTGCCGGGGATCGGGCCGACCAGTGGCGCGCCGTCGATGGTGTAGGTGATGGGGCCGTTCACCACCCGCTTGATCCCCACCTCCATCAATGCGGGCATCCGGGCAAACGCGCCTTCCAGCACATCCATGACGCGGTCCAGATCATCGGGGCACAGATCATTGGAGAAATCCGGGCTGATGCCGTCCAGCCCCCAGGTCTTGCAGCCTTGCTCGTAGAAACCCACCAGCAACCCGCCCTTTTCCTGCCGCGCGTAATAGTCCGAGATCGGGCAGCGCAGCAAGGGCATCCGGTGGCCGGCGGCGGCGATGGCTGGAATATCCTCGGTGATGAAATACTGATGCTCCATCGACGCCACGGGATGGTGGACGCCCATCATCGCGCCGACCTCGTTCACGCGGTAACCGCCGGCGTTCACCACGACGTCGCAGTCGATATCGCCCTGCGCGGTGTGAACCGTCCAGGTGTCGTCCTTGTGTTGCGTCAGGCCGGTGACCGGCGTGTTGCGATAGACCTCCGCCCCGGCCTTGCGGGCGTGAAAGGCCAGCGCCTGGCACAGCTGAGCGGGGTCGATGTCGCCGTCCTCACCGTCCCACAACCCGCCAAGCAGGTTGTCGGTGGAGATCAGCGGATGGTGGCGCGCGCATTCGGCGGCGTCCAGGATCTCGAACTCCACCCCCATGCCGCGCGCCATCGACGCGAAATGGCGATAACCCTGCATCTGCGC
>CAJQNQ010000082.1 GCA_905479725.1 uncultured Paracoccaceae bacterium
AACCGCGCCCCCGCAGGATATCGGTCAGGCGGATCGGGCCGGGCTCGCCCGCAAGAATGGCGCGGTAGAGGACCACGGCTTCGGCGACGCGCATGACGTAGTTGCGGGTTTCGGTGAAGGGGATGAACTCGACCCAGTCGATGGGGTCGGTATCCGCGTTTCGCGGATCGCCGAATTCCGTGACCCAGCGGCGCGGGCGACCCGGGCCGGCGTTGTAGCCGGCGGCGACCAGCGGCAGGGTGTTGCCGAATTCGGCCATCATTTCTTCCAGATAGCCCGCGCCCAGGGTAGCATTGTAGGCCCCGTCGGTGGTCAGGCGGGTTTCGTCGAATTCCACGCCCATGCGCCGCGCGGTCTGGCGTCCGGTGGCGGGCAGGACCTGCATCAGCCCGCGGGCGTCGGCACTGCTGATGACCGCCTCGTTGAATTCGGATTCGCGGCGCGCGATGGACAGGGCCAGATCGGGCGCGACCCGCAAGTCGGCCTCGGCCAGAAAGGTCACGGGGAAATAGGCGCGGGGCAGAAGGATGCCTTTCTGAACGGCCAGCTTGGCGATTCTCAGGGCGAAATGCGGCTCGCCGCGATCCAGCCAGAGTTGGGCGAGCGCGCCCAGTTCTTCCTCGGTCTGAAGCTGGCTGGCAAGTTGCAGCGTGAAGCGGCGCGCTTCGCTCCATTGCCTGCCGTCATGGAGCAGGAGGGCGGCCTGCAACAGGTCGGATTGCGCGAGGCGGGTGTCTTGCCACATAGGGTAGCGCGGGTTGGCGACGACCGCCGGATCCAGCGTCTGGCCCAGCCGTTCGGCGGCAAGCAGGCCATAGAACGCGGTCTGGAACCGGGCGCCGAAGGCGTAGGCCTGCTGCGCGTCCTCGGCGCGTCCCATGGCCTCCAGGGCGCGACCCTCCCAATACCCGGCGCGGCCCAGGCTGATCGGGCTGGAGACGCGCCCGCGCAGTCCGGAGAAATGGCGCTGGGCATCTTGCGGCCGATCGAGAAAGCGCAGCGCCACATATCCCGCCAGCCACTCCAAATCGGCCCATTGCGCGCCATCGGTCAGCCCGTGATTGGCGGCCAGATCGTAGGCCAACGGATACGAGCCCTCGGCCATGGCGCGCCGCGCCAGGCGGGCGCGCTGCGCGGCCCAGACTTCGGGTCGGCCCAGGCCACCGGGCGACACCTCGCGCAGGAGTTCGGCGGCGGAATCGGTCAATCCGCGCGACAGCCGCCAGCGGAACCGGTCATGCGACAGGCCAGGATCGGTGCGCAGCGCGGCGGGCACGGCCGAGACCATCGCATCCACCCCGTCGGCGCGGGCCTGAAGCGCCAGGCGGGCGCGCGCGAGGGCCGCTTGCCCGGCATCCACGCGGGGGATCATGCGCTCGGCCTGGGCGCGCTCCCTGCGCCAGAGCAGGTCATCCAGCCGCCGGGCGTGAAGCGGTCGCAGTTGATCGGCGAAGCGGGCCAGCAAGGTGGACTCCTGCGCTTCGGTCAGGTCCTGCGTCAGCCACAGATCCTGCACCAGCGGGGCGGCATCCTGACCGGTTGCCAGAGTGGCGTCGATCAGCGCCAGATAACCGTCGGCGGTTTGCGGCGGCTGCTCAGCGAACCAGGCCAGCACGGTCTGCGCGCTGGCACCGGAGACACGCTCTTCGGCGCGGCGGCGAAGCAGGTCCATGCCGGGCCAATCGGCATGGGTCGCGTAGAAAGTCTGAAAGGTGGCCAGATCGCCGGCGATCCCGTCGCGCAGGATGCGCCAGGTGGCAATCCGCGCGCCCAGCGGCCCGGCGGCGTCGCGCAGGGTTTGAACGGCGTTCACATCGCCGGCCTGCACGGCGCCAACCAGCGCACCGATCGCCCCGGCGGCGCGGGGCGGTGGCGGCGACTCCTGGGCGGAGGCAGGTGAAAACAGCAGCGCAATCACGCTGAGCACAAGGGCGGTGGGGGTCGGATGCATGGTTGCTCTTGAAATGGTCAGTCGATGAGTCTAACCGCCTAGCACGGCTGCGCAACACACAAACCGGTCAGGGCACGGGGCCTTTCATTGACCGGGGTGGCCGCAAAAGGAGTCACAGATGTTCCGGGGTTCGCTTCCTGCCTTGGTCACGCCGTTCAAGGATGGCGCGGTCGATTATGAGACGCTCGCGGCGTTCGTGGACTGGCAGATATCCGAGGGCAGCAGCGGGCTGGTTCCCGTGGGCACCACTGGCGAAAGCCCGACGCTGACGCATGAAGAACACGAGCAGGTCATCGAGGCCGTGGTCAAACACGCGGCGGGCCGGGTGCCGGTGATTGCGGGCGCGGGATCGAACAACACGGTGGAATCGATCCGCTTCCTGCAGCACGCCGAGGCCGTGGGCGCCGATGCCGGGCTGGTGGTGACGCCGTATTACAACAAGCCGACCCAGGCCGGGCTGATCGCGCATTACACCGCGCTGCATGACGCCTGCACCTTGCCGATCATCATCTACAACATTCCCGGGCGTTCGGTGATCGACATGAGCCCCGAAACGATGGGCGAACTGGCCATGCTGCCGCGGATCATCGGGGTCAAGGACGCCACCGGCAAGCTGGAGCGCGTGTCGATGCAGCGCCAGACCTGCGGCAAGGATTTCATCCAGCTGTCGGGCGAGGATGCGACGGCGCTGGGCTTCAACGCGCATGGCGGCGTGGGCGCGATTTCGGTGACGGCGAATGTCGCGCCGAAGCTGTGCGCAGACTTCCAGGCGGCGACGCTGGCGGGCGACTATGCCACGGCGCTGGCCTTTCAGGACCGGCTGATGCCGCTGCATGTGGCGCTGTTTCTGGAGCCCGGGCTGGTGGGCGCGAAATACGCGCTGTCGCGGCTGGGCAAATGCAGCGCCGAGGTGCGGCTGCCGCTGCTGGGCGTGACGCCGAAAACCGCAGAGGCGATCGACGCCGCGATGCGCCATGCCGGGTTGCTGAACTGACTTGACCGGGTAGCCAGGCTGCGGGGCCTGTTGGGTGCGGTTCTCGGGGGCATCGAGCCCCCTCGCCCCGCCGGGAGGTTTTACCTCCCGCGGCGCTGACGCGCCTTCCCTCCAGGATATTTCAGGCACAAAGATGGGCGGCGGCGGGTGTGCCTGTCAGTCGGCGCGGGTGACGGTGACGGGGCCGTCGCGGTCGGTCAGGGTGACGATGCAGGGCAGCGGTGCGAAACGCGCACGCAACCGGGCCGGCAAGTGCAGTGTGCCGGTGTCGGGATCGATCCGGCAGCTTGAGGCGTGTGTGCGATAGGCGGCCTCCATCATCGCGACATTGGCCATTGCGCCCGATGTTCGCATCCGCGCAATGCGGTGTGTGATGGCGATCATGGTGTTGTAGTCGACCAACTGGAACTTGCCATCGTCCAGCCAGGCCGGTGGGCAGGCGATGGTCAGGCGGTTTTCACCCTGCAACGCCCGGGGCAGCAGCAGGTTGCCCTGCGCGTCGATGGTGGTGGTGGCGGGCAGATCGGGCATTCGGTCAGCGCGCCAGCGCGGCCTCGGCCGCCGCCCCCAGCCGCAGCAACCGCGCCTCATGGCCAGGCGCGGTCATCATCATCAATCCAGTCATGGGGATCCCGGTGGGCAGGGTCAGGGCGCATAGGCCCATCAGGTTGCCGATCCGCGTGTTGCGCAGCGTCAGCAGGTTTTCGCTGGCAAAATAGGCATGGTCGTCCAGCAGATCCTGGATCAGGGGCGGTGTGCAGGGCGAGGTCGGCAGGATCACCGCGTCATACCCGGCGGTTGACGCCAGATACTGCGCGCGCAGGGTTTCCAGCCGGTGCCAGGCCGCGACATACGCGGCACCGGAAAACGCCTTGCCGCCACGGAAGCGTTCCAGCACGGGCGCAAAGACCTTGTCGGCTTGCGCTTCCAGTTGCGCCCCCCAGGTGCCGTAGCATTGCGCGCCGAACAGCACGCCGGCCAGGTCCATGGTCCCGGCCACGGCGGGGCTGGTGGCGTGGTCGATCTGGACACCGGCCTTCGCCAGCCGGGAAACGGCTTGCTCGAACCCTTTGGCGGGGGCCTCGCGCAGATCCTCGGTGCCGACAGTGTCGAGGATCAGCATCCGTGCGCCCGAAAGCGAGGCGCCGCGCAGGTCCGGGGCGGGGCTGTTGTCGAGCAGTGCGAAGGCCAGGGCCGCATCCTCGACCGTGCGGGCCAGGGGGCCGATGGTGTCGAATCTGGCGGCCAGCGGCACCACGCCGGTCAGCGGAATGCGTCCGGCCGTGGTTTTCAGCCCGACGAGATCGTTCCAGGCCGACGGCACACGCACCGATCCGCCGGTGTCCGAACCCATGCCGAGGGGCGCCAGGCCCCAGGCCACCGACGTGGCCGCGCCCGAGGACGAGCCACCGGAAACGCGGTCCGGGTCATGGATGCAGGGCGGCGATTGGGTGACCGGGTTCAGGCCAAGCCCGGAATAGGCCAGTTCCGTCATGTGCGTCTTGCCCAGCGGCGGCAGCCCGGCGCCGGTCAGCCGGTCGACCACGGTGGCGTTCTGCGCCGGAACGCGCCCCTGGAGCAAGGCGCTGCCGGCCTCGGTCGCAACGCCGGCGGTGTCGAACAGGTCCTTCCACGACACCGGCACGCCGTCCAGCGGACCCCGGCGCAAGCCCATGCGCGCGCGTCTGCGGGCGGCCATGGCGGTGTCCTCGGCCTGGCGGCGCATGGTGCGGGCATAGATTCGGGGCGACAGCGGGTGGGCGTCGATGGCGTCCAGAAAACACTCGGTCAGAGCTACCGGGCAGATCGCCCCGGTCTCGATGCCGCGCCCCAGGTCTGCGGCACTCTGGGTGCGCCATGTGTCGCTCATCGCGGTCCTCATTCGTGTGTGGCCGGCCGGCTCTGTCCAGATTGGCGCGGGCAATGTGACGCAAGGCTAACCTGCGGAGGGCGCATGGACAATCCCGCACAGGGCGGCATAGTGGCGCCATGGAACATGATGCCGATATCCTGATCGTGGGCGGCGGGCTGAACGGCCCGGCTCTGGCGCTGGCGCTGGCCAGGGGCGGGCTGAAGGTTGCCGTGGTCGATGCGCGCCCGGCCTCCGCGCGCGCCGATGCCGGGTTCGACGGGCGCGCCTATGCGCTGGCGCTGGCCTCGGTGCGGGTGATGCAGGCGCTGGACGTCTGGCCGGCGCTGCGCGATTCGGCGCAGCCGATCCTGGGCATTCGCGCCAGCCAGGGCCATGCCGGGCAGGGCGCATCGCCGCTGATGCTGGGCTTCGATGCGGCTGAAATCGAAGAGGGCGTGATGGGCCAGATGGTTGAGGATCGCCATCTCTATGCCGCGTTTCTGGCCGCCGTGAACGAGGAGCCCCGGATCGCCCTGCATTCGGGCGCAACCGTGATCGATCAGCGGGCGGAGGCCGCCGGGATGCAGGTGAGCCTGGCGGATGGGCGAGAGCTGCGCGCCCGCCTGCTGGTGGGGTGCGACGGGCGCGACAGCGCCGTCGCGCGTCGGGCCGGGATCAAGCGGTGGGGGTGGGAGTACGGGCAGACCGCGCTGGTCTGCGCAATAGAACACGACCTGCCGCACGCGGGCATCGCGCATCAGTTCTTCATGCCGCCCGGGCCGCTGGCGATCCTGCCGTTGCCGGGCAACCGCAGTTCCATCGTCTGGAGCGAGCGGAGCGATACGGCGGCGGCGGTCAACGCGTTGGATGATGCCCAGTATCTCGAGGTGCTCAGGCCCCGGTTCGGCAGCTTTCTGGGAGAGATTTCACTGGCAGGGGCGCGCTTCGCCTACCCGCTGCGCCTGACCGTGGCCGAAGCCTTCGTTGGCCCGCGCCTGGCGCTTGTCGGGGATGCGGCGCATGGCGTGCATCCGATTGCGGGGCAAGGACTGAACCTGGGTCTGCGCGACGTGGCGGCGCTGGCCGAGGTGCTGATCGAGGCCGCGCGCCGGGGCGAGGATATCGCTGCGCCCGACGTGCTGGAACGCTATCAAGAATGGCGGCGCTTTGACGTGGTGCGGCTGGCGTTGGGGATGGACGCGGTGAACACGCTGTTCTCCAACGGCAACCCGCTGCTGGAGGCTGCGCGTGGGCTGGGGCTGGGCGCGGTGAACGCGCTGCCCGCCCTGCGGCGCCATTTCATCCGCGAGGCTGCCGGGTTGAACGCGTCGGAACCGCGCCTGATGCAGGGCGAACTGGTGTGAACTGTTAAGCCGCTGCTTGGGGGGATCGACCCCCCGCGCAGCGGCTCGCCGGGCGGCGAGCAGGGGGCTGCGCGCCCCCTCTGGCCTGCGGCCATTCTCCCTGCGGGATATTTTCGGACAGATGATGGGGGCGCGGGGCGCGCTGATTTCATCTTTCCAAAAAATACTCAAAAAATCAGCGACGCGTCAGGTGCCGCGGGGTTTGGCGCGCAGTGTCGGGTCGGCCTGGGTGGGATCCTCGGGCCAGGGGTGGCGCGGGTAACGCCCGCGCATGTCCTTGCGCACGTCTGCATAGGAGCTTGCCCAGAACCCCGGCAGGTCTGTTGTTGTTTGCAGCGGTCTGCGGGCCGGGGAAAGCAAGGTGACTTTCAGCGGCAGGTGTTTGGGGCCGATCGAGGGGTGGGTCGTGACGCCGAACATCTCCTGGAGCCGGACGGAGATTTGCGGCGCGCCATCACCGTAGTCGATGGGCACCTTGTTGCCCAGCGGGGTAATGAAATGTGCCGGCGCCTGATGGTCCAGCCTTTGGGTTTGCTCCCAGGTCAAGGCGCCGCGCAGGGCGGCGAGCATATCCAGGTTTCGCAGGTCCTCTGCTGTTCGCACCTGGGTGAGGTAGGGCAACAGCCAGCTCTCGGCGCTGGCCGCCAGCGCGGCATCGCTGAAATCCGGCAGCGCCGCACCCTGATCGCGCAGCAGGGTGACGCGGGTTTGCAGGCGCCGGGCCGCTGCTGTCATGCCGCATTGCGCGATACCCAGAAGGCGAAACCCGTCCAGAGCCGCACGGGCGCGGACCTCAACCGGTGGCGCCCAACGGCGCTCGGCCAGCACAAGCGCGCCCAGCGTCTCGCGGCTTTGGGCGGCGACGCGTTGATCGCGCGGGGACCAGTCGCAGAGGTCCTGCCAGGTGATCTGGTCGGAAAAGAGTGCCCGCAAGGCTGAGTCGGCGATCGGCAGGGCTTGGCGGATGCGGGCTTCGCGCGGATCGCCATCGAGATCGGTGGCGACGATCAGCCGTGACCCGGCCAGCGGGTCGGCGGGGTCGAACACCGCCCCCTTGCCGCCCGACAGCAGGTAACGCGGCGCGTCCCCCTTGCGGCGCAGTCCGATGCGATCGGGATAGGCTAGCGCGGCCATCTCGGCCGGGGTCAGGCCCTGATCGGGGGGGGCGAGGCGCGTCAGACGCCGGGCTTCTTGCCGGATGCGGGCCAGGGTTTCGACGCGCGTGTTCCAGGGATGGTCGGCGCGAAAGGCACGCGGATCGTCCAGCGCCTTCAGGCGCAGCGACAGGTCGGCGGGCGCGCCGATCAGCGGGTCCCGGTCGGCGATCAGCGCGGCCAGCGGCGCGGCGCCCGTCCCGGCGCGCAGCAGCATATGCGCCAATCGAGGATGCAGGGGCAGGGCGGCCATCGCGCGCCCGTGGCCGGTGATGCGCCCGGCTTTCAGCGCGCCCAGATCGTGCAGCAGCGCGCGCGCCTCGGCCAGTGGGCCGGGCGGTGGCGGGGTCAGGAAGCTCAGCCCGTCATCCGAGCCCCAGGCCGCCAGTTCCAGCGCCAGCCCGGACAGATCGGCGGTTTCGATTTCAGCCGGTGCGAAGGCGGGCAGCGCGCCTTCCTGCCCCCTGGTCCAAAGCCGGTAGCAGACACCCGGTGCGACGCGCCCGGCCCGGCCTCGGCGTTGCTCGGCCTCGGCCAGGCTGGCGCGGTCGGTGACCAGCCGGCTCATGCCCGAGTTGGGATCGAACCGTGCGCGCCGGGCCAGCCCGCCATCGACCACCACGCGGATATCGCTGATGGTCAGCGAGGTTTCGGCGATCGAGGTGGCCAGAACCAGCTTTCGGCCCTGCGTGGCCGGGGCGATGGCGGCGCGCTGAGCCGCGAACTCCATCGCGCCGAACAGGGTGTGCAGATGCATGTCGGCTGGAAGGCGATGATGCAGCGCGGCGGCGGTGCGGCGGATTTCGCCCTCGCCGGGCAGAAAGGCCAGGATGCCGCCATCGGTTTCGGCGGCGGCTTGTGCGATCAGGTCGGCCATGGCGGCAGGCAGGCGGGCGCCTTTCGGCAGCGGGGCGGGCAGCCAGCGGGTTTCGACCGGAAAAGCACGTCCTTCGGCGGTCAGCAGGGGGGCCTCGCCAAGCAGCGCGGCCACCGGTGCCGCATCCAGCGTGGCCGACATCACCACCAGCACCAGATCCTGACGCAGCGCGGCACGGCATTCCAGGGTCAGGGTCAGGCCCAGATCGGCATTCAGAGAGCGTTCGTGGAATTCATCGAAGATCACCGCGCCGATGCCGTCCAGCGACGGATCGCCTTGCAGCATCCGCGTCAGAATGCCCTCGGTGACGACCTCGATGCGGGTGGCCTTGCCGATCCGCGATTCGCCCCGGATACGGTAGCCGACCGTCTGGCCCACGGTTTCACCCAGCGTTTCGGCCATGCGTTCGGCGGCGGCGCGCGCGGCCAGGCGACGGGGTTCCAGCATGATGATCCGTCCCGCGACCTGCGGCAGCAAGGCCAGCGGCACGCGGGTTGTCTTGCCCGCGCC
>CAJQNQ010000083.1 GCA_905479725.1 uncultured Paracoccaceae bacterium
CTGGGCTACAAGGCGGCGCTGGTGCCGTTCCACTTCTGGGCGCCCGATGCCTATGACGGCGCGCCGATATCCATCGCCGGGTATCTGTCGGTAATCACCAAGGTCGCCGCAGTGTTTGCCTTCGCGCAGGTGCTGCGCGACCTGCCTGTGGGCACCGGCTGGCCGCTCGTCATCGCGCTGATCGCTGCCGTGACAATGACCTACGGCTATCTGGCGGCGCTGGTTCAGACCAATGTCGTGCGGCTGCTGGCCTATTCGTCGGTGGCGCAGGCGGGCTATTTCATGATGGGGATCGTGGCGCTGGGAACCAGTTCGCTGGCCCTGCCTTCGGTGATCGTGTTCGGCGCGGCCTATGTGGCGATGAACCTTGGCGCCTTTGCGGTTCTGCTGGTCGCCGGCCGGGATCTGGAAGCGTTCAAGGGCTTTGGCCGCGCGCGCCCGGTGATCGGCGTGGCAATGGTGGTGTTCCTGTTGTCACTGACCGGCATTCCGCCGCTGTTTGGCTTTGTCGGCAAGGTGCTGCTGTTTGGCGCGGCGATCGAGGCGGGCTATCTGTGGCTGGCGGTGATCGGCATTCTGAACAGCGTTCTGGCGCTTGGGGTCTATCTGCGCATCATGGTGCCGATGTATCAGGCGCCAAAAGCGGTGTCCGAAGCGGGGCCAGACAAGGTGATGGTGGCACCGGTGCTGCAGGTCGTGCTGTGGGTGGCCACCCTGGTGACGTTGCTCATGGGTGTGTTCTCGGCGGTGTTTCCGGGCTGACGCGCCGGTTTGTCCCTGTCAGGCCCGGCCCTGAAGCGGCGGTTGTGTGGCCTAATGCGGAGGCGACGAAGGGCGGATGGCGCGGGCGGGCGCAGCCGGGTCCAGCAGCGCCGCGATCTTGTCCAGCGCACGCCGCGTGGCCACCGCGCCCGCCGCGATGCAATGCCGCTTAAGCCGGAATTCAAGCGTGCCGATGGTCTGGTTGAACGCCGGCCGGATGACCAGATCCGCCTGGGTGAAGCGCAGCCGTGCGTGTTCATACTGACAGACTTCGACGCTGCGCAGCATCGCCTGTATGCCGTTTGTCGGGCCGACGCTGGCTTCGGGCTGGCTTGGATCCACGGCGATGACGATTTCGGCGCCGGTGGCCCGCGCGATGTCCACCGGCGCGATATCGGCATAAGCGCCGTCCATCAGCACATGCGGCCCGTGAACCAGCGGCGGCAGGATCCCCGCCAGCGCGGCGCTGGAATAGACAAAATCGGTGGCCCGGCCACGGTCAAAGACCACCCGCGCGCCCGTCAGCATGTCGGTCGCGCAGACGAAGACCGGGATGCGCCCGTCCTCCAGGTTCTTGTGTTTCGTCAGGCGGCTCAGGACATTGCGGCCCCAGGTCTCGGTGCGCGCGCCGATCCCCCAGCCGAAATACATGTCGCGCGCGGCCAGCAGCGCGATCCACAGGCTTCGGGCTTTCGCGCGCAGCCCCGGAACGCGAAAATCCGGTGCCGCCGGAAAGCCGCTGGTATCCATGCCCACCAGCGCATCATACCAGTCATCGTTCAGCGCATAG
This sequence comes from uncultured Paracoccaceae bacterium, assembly GCA_905479725.1. Classification (GTDB taxonomy): domain Bacteria; phylum Pseudomonadota; class Alphaproteobacteria; order Rhodobacterales; family Rhodobacteraceae; genus Pararhodobacter. Next base: position 1,553 of record CAJQNQ010000083.1, read on the forward strand.
GTCGAGCCGACAACCGCGCCCATCGACACACCGACGATGGCGCTGGGGACATATCCCCGGGCGATCAGCGCCCTGAGGACACCGGCATGGGACAGGCCCCGCGCGCCGCCACCGCTGAGCACCAGCGCAAAGGATTTGTGGCCCCTGCCGCCCGGCGCCGTCTGGCGCGTTCCCGCGCGGCCTGCTGCGGATTGGTTTCGGCGCTGTGCCATCTGTCGCTTCCCAGTATCGGACCGCCCGGTATCAGCGAGGACGGTCATCCGTTGAAAACCTGCAACCGAGCTCTTCCAGCGACGGTCGCAATTGTGCCAAATTAACGATATCGGCGATTCCGACAACACCGGTCTTGCCCCCGCCATCCAGCGTCAGCAATCGTTCGACGACCTTCGCCGCCACGACACCGGTCACCTGTGACTGGTTCCGGCCGTTCATCCGCATCAGCGCGCTGTGCTGGCCTGATCGCGCGCGCGCGATCAGGCGCACGCTATCGCCTGTCAGGCGCAGCGCCGCGAACACCCCGGTCAGAACCGGTTGCGACACGGACAACAGCGTCGGAAACCGCGCAAGAACCGGTGCAAGGACAGGCAACAGCCGCGTCGACCATTTCGGCGATAGCGCAAGGGCGGAAAAGACCGTATCCACGTGCAGTTCCCGTTTCATCTTGTCCGGGTCGACAAAATCGACCGCGATGACGTGACGGCCGATGGCAGGCAGCGCGGGGTCGATCCTGACGGCGCTTCGCGCCTCCAGGCTGCGCGCCAGGGTCCAGTCCATGGCCTCGGCGCCGTGCTCGCCGATCAGGCCCAGCTGCACGATCACCTCGGCCACGGTTGCACCGGGAAGCTGCCGGACGACCTCGTGCAGCATCAGGTTGGTCAGGCCCGGCCCCAGTCCGACCTCGGTCACCAGCGTGACCTGCGCGGCGCGGGCTTGGGCCGACAGAGCTTCCAGCGCCCGCAAGACCGGGACACTGGCCGCCACCGTGACCATGGAAATCCCGTGATCGATGCAGGCGCGGGCCGCCATTTGCGTCCCCGCCTCGGTGTTCAGAACGACAAGTGAGGCCAGGGGAAACACGGCATCGATCGAGG
>CAJQNQ010000084.1 GCA_905479725.1 uncultured Paracoccaceae bacterium
GAAGTCATCGCCCACGGCCTCACGCACCCGGCGCACCACCTCGACCGGCAGGCGCATGCGGTTCTCATAGCTGCCCCCCCAGCGGTCGGTGCGCTTGTTGGTGTGCAGGCTCAGGAACTGGTTCAGGAAATACCCCTCGGATCCCATCACCTCGACCCCGTCATAGCCGGCTTCGCGGGCGCGCATGGCGGCGGTGACAAAATCCTGGATCTGCTTTTCGATGCCGTCTTCATCCAGTTCCTTGGGCGGAAACGGGGAAATCGGCGATTTGATCGCGCTGGCGCTGACGCATTCGGGGCCATAGGCATAGCGCCCGGCGTGCAGGATCTGCATGGCGATCTTGCCACCATTGCGGTGCACCGTGTCCGTGACCTTGCGGTGATTGGCGATGTCGGCGTCGGTAAACAGCCCCGCAGCACCCGGAAACACGCCGCCTTCCTTGCTGGGCGCCATGCCGCCGGTGACGATCAGCCCAGCCCCGCCGCGCGCGCGCTCGGCATAATAGGCCGCGACACGGTCCCAGTCGCCGCGTTCCTCCAGCCCGGTATGCATCGACCCCATCAGCACCCGGTTGCGCAGCGTGGTGAAGCCCAGATCGAGCGGGGCGAGCATTTTCGGATAGGGCTGGGTCATGATGCGGCCTTGGCTGGACTGTGGAAAAGCGACGAATTCTGGCGACCAACCTAACCGGGCGTGGCGGATTGTCACCATGAACCTTGCGTCAGAGATCGACGCGGTCGCCGCGACATGGCACCTTCGCTCGCTCAAGCCTCGCGGACGATATTCGCGCCGGGGCGAGCCGACGCGCTCGTGCCGTAATGCCGCGTTCTGCCGTTGCGTATTGCCCATAGCAACCTCAGGAGCACGCCATGCCAACCGAACGGATCACTTTCACCGGCCATGACGGGACCGATCTGGCCGCGCGCCTGGATCTTCCGGACGGGCCACATCTGGGCACCGCCCTGTTCGCCCATTGCTTCACCTGCGGCAAGGATATTCCCGCCGCGCGCCGGATCGCCGGGCGGCTGGCGGCGATGGGGATAGCGGTGCTACGGTTCGATTTCACCGGGCTGGGGCATTCCGGCGGTGAATTTGAAAATACCTCGTTCACCTCGAATGTTGCGGATCTGACCGCCGCTGCCCGGTATCTGGAAGGGCGCGGCCTGGCCCCGGGCCTGCTGATCGGCCATTCGTTGGGCGGGGCGGCGGTGCTGCGCGCGGCGCATACCATGCCCAGCGTGAAAGCCGTGGTGACCATCGGGGCGCCTTTCGACCCCGGCCATGTCACGCACAATTTCTCCGAATCCCTGCCCGAAATCGCCCGCAAGGGCTGGGCCGAGGTCAGTCTGGGTGGGCGGTCCTTTCGCGTCGGCAAGCAATTCATCGACGATGTGGCGGAAAGCGAACTGGCGCCAGCCATCGCCGGTCTGCGCCGCGCGCTGCTGGTCATGCACGCTCCGCGCGACGCCATTGTCGGCGTGGACAGCGCCACGCGGATCTTCACCGCCGCCAGGCATCCGAAAAGCTTCGTGACCCTGGATGACGCCGATCATCTGATCAGCCGTCCCGCCGATGCATCCTATGCCGCCGAGGTGATTGCCGCCTGGGCGACACGGTATCTGGACATCGCCGAACCCGCGCCGCCGCCCGGCGCGCCCGAAGGCATCGTGCGCGTCGTCGAGGCCGACCCGGACGGTTTCCTGCAAGACGTGCTTCACGGCCCGTCGCATCATGCACTTGCCGACGAGCCGCTCGGCTATGGCGGCACGAACCGGGGCATGTCGCCCTATGGTTTCCTGGCGGCGGGGCTGGGCGCCTGCACCTCGATGACCATCCGCCTGTATGCCAGGCGCAGGAAATGGCCGCTGACCGGCGTCAGCGTCGATGTGCGCCATGACAAGATCCACGCGCAGGATGCCGATGCCCCTGACGGCGCCGCGAAGGTTGACAGCTTTCACCGCGACATCACGCTCAGCGGGGATCTGGACCCCGATCAGCGCCGCAAACTGCTGGAGATCGCGGATAAATGCCCGGTTCACCGTACGCTGGAGGCCTCGTCACAGGTGACAACCGCGCTGATCCTGGCGGAGTAGGTTCGATCTGGCCGCGCGGTGGGGCGAGGGGTAAGTTCGGCATATGACAACGCATCTGACTTCTCCGCATAGCGACCGCCTTCACGGGCTGGATCTGGCACGGTTTCTGGCCTTTGTCGGCATGGTGATCGTCAATTTCCAGATCGTCATGGGCGCCGAAGGCGGGGCTGGTCTGTTGGCCACCCTGACCACAGGTCTTGAAGGGCGCGCCGCCGCAAGTTTTGTGGTTCTTGCCGGGATCGGCCTGGGTTTGTCGGCCAGGCGTGGTTCAATTCGGTCGACACTGGGCCTGACGCTGCGGCGCGCGGTCTTCTTGATGGCAGCGGGGTTGATCAACATGCTGATCTTTCCCGCCGATATCCTGCATTATTACGCGGTCTATTTCCTGTTCGGCGCCTTTCTGCTGCCGATGGGCACCGCCGCGCTGATGGCTGTGATTGTCGCGCTGAATCTGGCGGCCGTCGCGCTGATCCTGATCCTGGATTACGACGCGGGCTGGAATTGGCAGACCTATGGCTATGACGGGTTCTGGACGCCGACAGGATTTGTGCGCAACCTGTTCTTCAACGGCTGGCACCCGGTTGTCCCGTGGTTGGGGTTCCTTGTCTTTGGGATCGTGCTGAGCAGGCTGACCCTGGCGGATCGCCGGATCCAGGTGGCGCTTGCAGGGTTGGGTGCGCTGGGCCTGATCGTGGCGTCCGGATTGTCGCGGGCAGTGTCACGCTCGGTTGCCGATTCGGAGCTTGCGCTGCTGTTAACCACATCCCCGATCCCGCCCATGCCACTCTACACATTGGCCGGGATGGGGGCGGCAAGCGCCCTGACAGGCCTGTGCCTGCTGCTGAACCCGACGGCGCGAGGATCCGGCCTGTTGGGCTGGGTTGCGCCGGCGGGGCGGCAGACGCTGACACTGTATATCGCGCATATCGTGATCGGGATGGGCCTGCTCGAGGCGTTGCGGCTGACTGAAAACCAAAGCACGGCCACGGCCCTCTTCGCGTCCTTGGTCTTTTGCGCCGCTGCCGCGACGTTTGCGTGGCTCTGGTCCAGACGGTTCCGGCGCGGGCCCGTCGAAGCGTTGATGCGCCGTCTGGCGGGGTGATGGCGTCAGTCGGCGTTTGCCCGCCGGATGCGTGTCACAAAGCCGCGCAGCGTGGCCAGCCCGGCGCCGCGCTCGAGCGGGTAATCCTTTGCCGCCAGAACCGACAACGTGACGATCCGGTCGGCCACGGGCAGGATGGCGCGCCAATAGGTCGGATCGAAACTGCCCGGATTGCCGCGATCCTCGATCAACAGCCAGACCGCCTGATCGGCAAACATCGTTTCAAGCACCGTGACATCGCGCGGGTCGCCCGAACGGCTGAGCTGCGCGCGTCCGGCTACCGAGCTCACATAATCCGTCAGGCCGCGCAGGGCGTCCGGCGCACTATCCGACGGTGCGGCCAGACGTGTGATCGTGGCGCTGAGCACCGGCGTCGGGCGCAAGGTGGCGCGGCACCGGACCAGAAGCACAAAGGCCTCGATGTCGCTTTCGCGCGTCGCCTCGGTA
>CAJQNQ010000085.1 GCA_905479725.1 uncultured Paracoccaceae bacterium
AAGCCGGACAACCTGCTGGTCGATCTCCTCTTCCATCGCGTCAATCGCCCGGTCCCCGGCAATCACCGCCTGCGCAAGGTCCTCGTCGCGGCCTTCCAGCGCGCGCGCGGCCAGCGTGATGGCCTCCTCCACGCGCCCCCCCATGCTCAGGATGCAGTCGCGGATCCGTTCCAGATCGGCATCAAAGGCTTGGTCGATATGCAGGCGTTCAGACATGGTAATTCCCGAATTCTCCGACCCGCTTATAGCGCGGGTTTGTAACGCGTTGATGACGGTTCAACCGGTCGGCAGCTTGACCGTGAAACTGCTGCCCTCGCCGCGCACCGAGTGAATGACAAACCGTCCCCGATGACGGTTGACGATATGTTTCACGATGGCAAGACCCAGCCCCGTGCCCCCCAGTGCCCGCGACCGATGGCCGTCCACGCGGTAGAATCGCTCGGTCAGTCTGGGCAGGTGGATGGCGTCGATCCCGTCGCCGAAATCGCGCACCGTCACACGTTGCACCGGGCCGATCATTCCCGGCAGGCTGTCCAATCTTTCAAACGTGATTTCAACGCGTTCTCCCGCGCCGCCGTATTTGACGGCGTTCTCGATCAGGTTGTGGAACACCTGGATCAACTGGTCCTTGTCGCCGGGGATCGCGGGCAATTCGCCGTCATCCTTGATGATGATCCGCACCCGGTGCTCTGCGATTTTCGGGCGCAGCGCGGCCAGAGTCGCCTCAACGATCTCGACCAGGCTGACGCGGTCGCGCGGGCGCACGCGTTCCAACGCCTCGACCCGCGACAGCGACAGCAGGTCACCCACCAGCCGGCTCATGCGCTGCGCTTCGCGCTCCATGATGTCCAGAAATTGCGCCTGCGCCTCCGGATCGCTGCGCGCCGGGCCCTTGAGGGTCTCGATGAACCCCGACAGCGCGGTCAGGGGCGAACGCAACTCATGACTGACATTGGCCACGAAGTCGCGGCGCTGCTGCTCCGCGTCCTCCTGCTGGCTGACGTCACGCAGGGTAACCAGCAAGACAGCGCCGCCGACCGGCTGGGCCAATGCCGCCACCTGAACGCGCAGCGTCGCTTCCCGCCCGCCCGAGGCCAGAAACATGCGCGCCTCCGCCGGGTGCGGCGCCGCCGATCCGGCCTGCGCCGCAGCGAACCCCTTGTCCAGGGCGGAAAGGGAATCGGGCTGGCGCAGGAAGGACGCCACCGACAGACCCTGCATCGGTGCCTGAAACAGATCCCGCGCGGCGGTATTGGCCAGCAGGATGCGCCGATCCGGACCCACCAACATTGCCGGATCCGACAACGCATCCAGGATCGGTGCGCATGGTCTCGGGTCTGTCTCTGGCGGCGTCATGGTCTGGCCTTGGTCGGAATGAGTGGCAACGGATGTCGCAGCCGAGTGTATCAAATTCATGACGCCGCGCCATGGGCCGGTGTCACACTCCGGGCAGATCCAGCACCAGCGCGGCATGATCGCTGGCCCGCGGGCGCTGATCGCCAACATCGGCCAGCCGCGCGTTGGCGCCACCGGCATCGCGCGCCATGCCCAGCCGCAGAGCGCGGGGAACCGCATCGGGCCAAAGTGCGGCCAGCGCGGGCGAGGCGATCATCGCGTCCGGGCAGCCCTGTATCCCGCCATCGCGCCACCAGGTCCAGCGCTCTGCCTCGGGCATGCGCTGCGTCAGATCCTCGCCGAACCCCTCCACCAACGGAGCAATCGCCCGCGCGGGGTCGCGCAGCGGATCGTTCAGGTCGCCCAGAACCAGCCAGCGCGCCGCCGCCGGGTCGGAAAACCGGCGCTGGATCAGACGCTTGACCGCCAGAGCCTCCAGCCGTCTGCGCTGCCAGGCCTGCGAGCGGTCCGGCCAGGGGGCCTTGAAATGAACGGTGAACAAGGTCAGCGGTCCGAAATCGACCATCAGACAATCGCGGCAGAATATCGGGCGCTCGGGCGCCACCCCCTGGGGCACATCCAGCGCCAGATCCGCCGGACGCAGACGGGCGTGACTGGTGGCCGCAAAGGGCCGGCGGGCCATCAGCGCCACATCCCGCCCGGCCCCGTCATTGCCCGCCAGACAGGCCCGCCACGGCCAGGGGGCAACACCGGTCGCCACCAACAGGCGGTCGTGGAAATAGTCCAGCGTCTCGCGGTCGAACACCTCTTGCAACGCACAGATATCGGCGTCCGCGCGCGCCAGAACCTGCGCCGTCAACCGCCGGTCAGCGAAATCAAGCGCCCGGGCCTGCGGATCGGTCCCGTCGGTGCCGTCGCGCGCGCCGTCCAGGCGATCGCGTCCCTGTGGATTGCGCAGGCGCAGGTTCTGCACGTTGAAGGTCAAGACCCGCATTTCGCGCCCTCGCAGCACCGCCAACTCCCGGGCGGACGTCTGGCCAATTCATCTTTCTCCAAATACTCAAAAGAATCCGGCCTGACCGATTCACCCGGCAAAGGCCTTGAGCACCGCACCCGCCAGGCGCACATCCGCCTGCGTCGTGGCAAAGGTGCCGACCTGGAAGCGCACCACGATCCGCCCGCCGGTCCGTCCTTGCGTGACATAAATCCGCCCGTCCTCGTTGATCGCGTTGACATAGGCCAGCATCGCATCGTCATCCGCGTCCCGCAGCGCGAAGGTGAACAGGGACAGCACCGGTTCGGTGACGATCTCGAATCGCGGATCGGCGCGCAGATCCTCGGCCAGCGCCACGCTCCAGCCAACATGGTCGCGCATCACGCCGCGCAGCCCGTCCAGGCCATAAGCCCTGAGCACGAACCACAGTTTCAGCGCCCGGAACCGGCGGCCCAGCGGCACCGACCATTCCGAGTAATTGACGAATCCGTCCTTGCCATGGGTTCGCAGATATTCTGGCGAAATCGCCAGGGTTTTCACCAGCGGCTCGGGGTCGCGCAGGAAATGCGCGCTGAAATCGAAATTCACGCCCATCCATTTGTGCGGGTTCAGAACCAGTGAATCCGCGCCGTCGATCCCCTCCCACAGGAAGCGGAATTCGGGGCAAATCATCGCCGCGCCGGCCCAGGCGGCATCGACATGGCTGTAAAGCCCCTCGTCGCGGGCCACGGCCAGGACTTGCGTCAGGTCATCGCAGGCCCCGGTGCCGGTGCCGCCCGTGCAGGCGATCACCCCGGCCGGCAGATACCCCGCCGCGCGGTCGGCCCGGATGGCCGCGCGCAAGGCATCCGGGTCCATCGCGCGCAAGGGCCCCCTGGTCGGAATGCGCACCAGGTTGTCGCCGCCGATCCCCGCGACCCAGATCGCCCGGTCCACCGATGTATGCACCTCGTCCGAGGCATAGACCCGCAGCCGCGCCTGCCCGCCAAGCCCCTGCGCGTTGCCGGCCCAGTTCAGCGCGCGTTCGCGCATGGTCAGCACGGCGGCCAGCGTCGCCGATGACGCGGAATCCTGGATCACCCCGTGAAACCCCTTGGGCAGGCCCAGCCCCTGCCGCAACCAGTCCAGCATCAGCGTTTCCACCTCGGTCCCGGCGGGCGACGTCTGCCACAGCATGCATTGCTGCGCCAGGATCGAGGCGACGAAATCGGCCAGCATCGACGGCGGCGTGGCGTTGGAGGGGAAATACGCAAAGAAGCGCGGGTGCTGCCAGTGGGTCAGGCCGGGGATGATCTTGTCGTCGATCTCGGCCAGAATACCCTCCAGCCCCGCGCCCTGCTCGGGCGGGCTGTCCGGAAAGCGCGCGCGCACGGCGCCCGGGTCCAGCGGGGCGCGCACCGGAAGGTCAGCGATCTGGCGGTGATACCGGGCGCCCCACGCGGCAACCCGCGCACCCATGTCGGCGAATTCGTCCCAGTCCATCAGGGGTTTCGTGTCGTCGGTCATGGATCATCCGGTCGGTTGCGGCTTTCGGGGGCAGAAAATCAGATAAAGCTGAACAAGGCAATTAACTTTCGGA
>CAJQNQ010000086.1 GCA_905479725.1 uncultured Paracoccaceae bacterium
AAAAAATCGCCCGCATGGTGCAGGCGCGCTCTAAATGCGCCTGAATTGGCGAAAGTTCAAGGTTTAACTTGCGGGGTATAATTGCACCGGCCGCGACAGCCGCGCAGGCTGCTCGTCCCAGTGCATCATGTTCAAAACGACGCCGTCCGCACGGGTCTGCGCGATCTGCCTGCGCGAGATGTTTGCGATTGCCCAGCCGGGGTCATTCATCCGCCCTTCGGCCAGAATGCCGGTGGCCGGCCAGCCTGCATCGGGCGGGCCATAGATCGCCGCCGCGCCGGTGTTTTCCTCCACGCCGACGATATCCGGCGCGGCGCCGATCAACGGCGCGTGAACCACGACGCACTGATTTTCCAGCGCGCGCGCCATGGAGCCGACGCGCACCCGCCAGTATCCGGCCAGCGTTTCGGTGCAACTGGGCGCCAGCAGGATATCGGCGCCGGCCTCGGCCAGGGCGCGGGCCAACAGGGGAAACTCGCTGTCATAGCAGATGATGACGCCGATCCGGCCCAGCGGCGTGTCGAACACCCCCAGCCCGTCCGCGCCGGGCGCCACGCCCCAGGTCTCGCGTTCGAACCGGGTCATGATCTGCTTGTCCTGATGGCCGATCACCCCACCCGGGCCATAAAGCGTCGCACGGTTGACGGGTCGGTTGCCAGAAAAGACCGGGCCGGAGCCGCCCAGAATGAATACCCCGAATTCTGCCGCCAACGCCGCGTGCAGCGCATCCGACGCCGGTCTGTGGCGCGCCGCCTCCTGTAGCGCCCCTTCCAGATCACGCGACACCGCTGCACCGCCAAGGCTGGCAAGTTCCATTGCCCCGTATTCGGGGAACACCAGCACCTGCGCGCCCTGCCCGGCAGCCTCGGCAACCCAGCGCCTGAGCTTGTCGGCATACTCCTGAAAGCTGTGAAGCCAGTCCAGAGGATAAGCGGCAGCGGCGATCTTGACGGTTTCGGTCATAGCTTGCGTATCCAGAATTGCAGGGGTTTGAGCGTTTCTTCAGGCTGATCCACATCCTTCCATGCGAAGCGCGCACGCACACCGGGCAAAGGGTCATAACCCCGCGCGCGCCAGAAAGGATCCAGCGGACGATGCGTTGTAGGCCTTAACGGGTGGTCGGCCGGCCTGACCACAGCACAAAAAGCAACATGGGACCGGCCAAGCGCGCGCGCCTGTGCTTCACGAATATCAAAGAACCGATGTCCCACGCCGCGCCCGCGATATTCAGGCAGCAGGACGGATTCGGCGCAGTAAAAAATGTCAGACAAATCCAGCCCGGTGCCCGCGAAGCCTGATGCGAATTCATCGGCGTGGTCCTCCATCGGTGTGCCCGTGGCCGCACCGACCAGCCTGGCCCGGTCAAACGCCCCGGCGACGACGGCCCGATCATTGTTGCGATAGGGCTGAAGATACGCGCGCTCATACGCCAAATCGCCGTCATACAGGTAGGGCCAGTCCCGAAACACGGTGATCCGCAGCGCCGCCACATCGTCCAGCGACCGGTCCAGCGCGGCGCCTGTCAACGCCCGAACCCTCATGCGGAAACCTGGTCGATCCAGTCTTGCAGATTGTAATAGGTGGTCACCCGCGTGATCTTGCCGTCCTTGAGGTCAAAGAACCCCCCGGCAGGCAGGACATAGCGCTGACCCCGGGCCTTGGGCAGGCCCGGATCGGTTTTCAGATAGGTGCCGTTGACGATGAATTCCGCAGCCCCTCGTGTGCCGGTGTCGTCGGCGAACACCACCAGATCCGTCAGCACCTCGTTGTAGGTGGCGCTCATATGGTCGCAGAATTCGGCGAAGGCCTGCTTGCCCAGCCGCCTTGCCCCTTCGTTGACGTGATGCGCGAAATCGTCATGCAGACAGGCCAGCATCCCCGGAATGTCTCTGGCGTTGAACGCCGCATAATAGGCCTGAACGGTCGCGCGTGCTGAGCCTGCACTCATGGTGATCCTCCGGCTGTTGCGGGTGCACGATACAGGCCCCGACGCGACACGAAAGCCAGAAAGCGGCATGCGCTGGCTGCTTTGCGCCGCCCTAATCGCCGGCCAGCGGCGCGCCGAACCGGTCGATCATGCGACTGGCGATCTGGTCACGGGTCTGCCGGTAAACCTGCAACTTGGCCTCGCGCGTCTCGCCAAGGCCGGTCGGATCCATGATTGGCCAGTATTCCACATCGATATGGGCGAACCGTGTCAGTTCCAGCGCCGCCCGCTGGCTGGCCGGAGACAGCGATACGATCATGTCAAAGCTGGACAGATCATCCCCCCATTCGACCATCTCGTCAAAACTGCGCGAGCGGTGGCGCGACAATTCGATCCCCATCTCGGCACTGACGGCAATGGCGAACCCATCCACATCCATGTCCGAGCGCACACCCGCCGATTGCACATAGGCACGTTGGCCATAAAGCTTCTTCATCAACCCTTCGGCCATGGGCGAGCGCACGGAATTATGGTCGCAGCAAAACAGCACGGATTGGGGAAATGCCTTGGCCAAGATCACTCCGCGTGATTGAGAACGCTGATCAGCGTAAACAGGCGGCGCGCGGTGTCCAGATCAATCTCGGCCTTGCCCTCCAGCCGCTCCTGCAGAATGCTTGCCCCCTCGTTGTGGATCCCGCGCCGCGCCATGTCGATCGCCTCGATCTGGCTGGGCGGCAGGCGCTTGACCGCGTCGAAATAGCTGGCGCATATCTGGTCGTAATCCTTGATGACCTGCCGGAACGGGCCCAGCGACAGATGAAACTCGGCCACCTTGTCGCCCGTTTCCCGCGCGATATCGACAACCAGCCGCCGCTCACGGATTGCCAGCGCCAGCCGATAGGGCCCTTCGGGCATGGGCGCCCCGTCACGTTCCGGCAGGGCC
>CAJQNQ010000087.1 GCA_905479725.1 uncultured Paracoccaceae bacterium
AGGTCTGACAGACCAAAGCCTGCTTTCGCCCTTGCCTCTCTGGCTCTAGAGTGGCGCGGAACCGATCCTGCCCGCCGACAAGGAGAGCCGTCCATGCAGATGACCGACAGCCGCATCATCGCCGCCGCCCCCGGGATAGTCTGGGAGGCCCTGCTTGACCCCGAGGTGCTCAAGGACTGCGTGCCGGGCTGCGAGACCCTGACCGGCAACCCCGAGGACGGGTTCGAAGCAACCGTGGTGCAGAAGGTGGGGCCGGTGAAGGCCAAATTCACCGGTGTCGTTACCCTAAGCGACCGTATCGAGGGCGAGCGCCTGACCCTGACCGGCGAAGGGAAGGGCGGCGCGGCCGGTTTCGCCAAGGGTGTCGCCCATGTCACGCTGGCCCCCACGACGACCGAAAACGGAACCGAGGCGACCGCGTTGAGCTACGAGGTCGAAGCCAAGGTCGGTGGCAAACTGGCTCAACTGGGCAGCCGCATCATCGACGGGTTTGCCCGCAAGATGGCCGATGAGTTCTTCGGCCGGTTTCAGGATGCGGTCGAAGGGCCGGACGACTCCGGCGCAGAATCGGAGGATGGCACCGGGGGTGACGGGAACGAAAGTGACGGGGCCGCGAAGAAGGGCTGGTTCCGCCGCGTGCTGGGCAAGGATTAGGGCCACAGCGCCAGCGGATCGACCCCGATCACCACCGGGTGAAGGGCGATCAGCCCCGCCCAGACCAGCAGCGCCGCCAGGCCCGGCACCAGACGCGGCAAGGTGCGTGGCCGCCAGCGGCCACTCAACAGCGCCCACAGGGGCAGCACAGCCGTGGCGTGCGCCTGTTCCTGCCATGCAGCGCGCCCCCACTCACGCCGTTTGCGTCGGTCGATCAGCGCCATGCCCAGCAGGGCAAACGCGGTCATCACGCCAAACAGGATCAGATGCGCCAGGTCGCCATTGGCCGTCAGATGCGCCACGCCCCACAGCGCCAAAGCCCACAGGACCGGATGGCGGGTGACCCCGGCAATGCCCGGATGCAACGGGTCGAACGGGGCGGCGCGGCTGCCGAAACTCAACGGGTTCACCCCGGCCAGCGCGTAGGCGGCCAGCAAGCTTGCGATCAGCATCAACCCCACAGCCAGCGCCGCCTGCCAGGGCGCGGGCGCCCACAGAGAAACGAAGGGCGCGCGCCCGGCGGCCACGATCACCCAGATCAGCAACCCCGTGGACAAAAGCGAATACCCGATGCCAAACCCCCTGCGCCCCAGGACCGCGACGATCGCCCCCTTGATGCGCGGGCGCACCGGGATCGCGTGCGCCGCCAGAAAGACGGCCATCGCCGCCACAAACTCCTGCCACCCGATCATGATGCCCCCGCTGTTGCGCTGGGCTCTCTTTGCCGTGCGCAACGTGCGGGCGCAATCCATGCTGACAGAACGCCGCCCCTCGTTTCGCTGCCCCACTTCAACAATGCACGTCAGCAAGGCGTTGACGGCGCGGCGAATTCGCCCAGAATGGCGCGGCTCCGATCCGAGGAAAGCTGCCATGACCCAAACCGTCCCCGGCCCCGATGGCCAACCGCGATGTGCCTGGTGCGGCAGCGTCGATGCGTTCTTTCCCTATCACGATGCCGAGTGGGGCTTTCCCGTCGCCGATGACCGGCGGTTGTTTGAAAAGCTGTGTCTGGAAAGCTTTCAGTCCGGGCTGAGCTGGCGCACCATTCTGGACAAGCGCGAGAATTTCCGCGCGGCGTTCCACGGGTTTGACCTGCACGCGGTGGCGGGCTTTGGCGAGGCGGATGTGCAGCGCCTTCTGGGCGATGCCGGAATCGTGCGTCACCGGGGCAAGATCGAGGCGACGATCAACAATGCCCGCCGTTGCCTTGATCTGATCGCCGAGCAAGGATCGCTGGCGGCCTATGTCTGGCGGTTCGAGCCCGCCGCGGGGGATCTGGCGGAACCGCAGACGCTGACCACCTCGGCGGCGTCGGTGGCGATGTCGCGCGACCTGAAGAAGCGCGGCTGGAAATTTGTCGGCCCCACCACCATCTATGCCTTCATGCAAGCCATGGGGTTGGTCAACGATCATGTCCATGGCTGCGTGATGCGTGAAAAAGCAGCGCAGGCACGGGCCGCCTTCCTCCCGCCGGCCTGAACCACCCTGACCCCAGCGGAAAGAACCCGATGACCCCTGCCTATGACGCCTATCTGGCCCCGGCCCGGTCCACCAGTCAGCCCATCCGGCTGGCTGTCGGTCTTGGCCTGATCCTGGCCGTCTACACCGCCTGGATGACCCTGTTGGGGGCGCTTCTGGGTCTCTTTGCGGTGCGCGGCCAGATCGTCGCCTGGGCACAGGGCGGCGATTCTGGTTGGGTGGCGACTGCGCTGGATATTTTATCCGAGCGCCTGGACTGGATCGGCGCGGGGGCCGACCCCTGGGCGCTGATCTGGCTGCTGGCGTCCTTTCTGGGTGGCTGGTTCGGGGTATCGCTGGCCATGCGGATCCTTCACCGCCGCCGGGGGCGCGATCTGCTGGGGCGCGCGCCCGTCGTGCTGCGCGATTTCGCGCTGGGCGCCGGGATGATGGCGGTGCTGGGCGGCGCGATGGGGCTTGTGCTGATCCCCGCCCTGCCCCGCATCGACCTGGCGACCGAACCGCGGGTCTGGCTGATGTTCCTGCCCCTGGCGCTGGTCGGCATTCTGATCCAGGCCGGGGCCGAGGAACTGGTGTTTCGCGGCTATCTGCAAGGCCAGCTGGCGGCACGATTCGCGTCGCCGCTGGTCTGGCTGGGGGTGCCGACGGCGGTGTTTGGCTTCGCCCATTTTGCGCCCGGCGCCATGGGCGCAAACACCTGGCTGGTGGTGTTTGCCGCCGGGGTTTTTGGGCTTGTCGTCTCGGATCTGACGGCGCGCACCGGCTCTCTGGGGCTGGCCTGGGGGCTGCATTTCGCCAACAACGTGCTGGCGCTGCTGGTTATCAGCGTCACCGGCGGGCTGAGCGGCCTGGCGCTGTTCTCGGTGCCGCAAGGCCCCGAGATGGCCGCCCTGCTGCGGCCGCTGATACTGGCGGACATCGCCGTTCTGGTCATTGTCTGGATGGCCTGCCGGCTGTGGCTGCGGCGGCGCTGACCGTTGCATTCATACGCCGCGCGGATTATCTGGGAACCGCAACAGAGGGCAGCCGATGAACTGGATCACCAATTACGTCCGTCCGACGATCAATTCGCTCTTTTCGCGGCGCGAGGTGCCCGAGAACCTGTGGACCAAATGCCCCGAATGCGGGACCATGCTGTTTCACCGGGAACTGACGGACAATCTTCAGGTTTGCTCGAACTGCGATCACCACATGGCGATCACCCCGCGTGAGCGGTTCAAGGCGCTGTTCGACGCTGGAATCTTTGCGGAAATCGCGGTGCCCGAACCGGTCGCCGACCCGCTTCATTTCCGCGATCAGAAGAAATATCCCGACCGCCTGAAGGCCGCCCAGAAAGCCAATGGCGAGCGCGAGGCGATGCTGGTCGTCGAAGGCGAGATCGGGCGCACGCCGATCGTTGCGGCAGCGCAGAATTTTGCCTTCATGGGCGGCTCGATGGGCATGTATGTCGGCAACGCCATCATCGCCGCCTGCGAACGCGCCGTCGAACGCCGCGTGCCGCTGGTGCTGTTTGCCGCCGCCGGCGGGGCGCGGATGCAGGAAGGCATCCTGTCACTGATGCAGATGCCGCGCACGACGGTGGCGCTGGAGATGCTGAAGGAAGCGGGCCTGCCCTATATCTGCGTGCTGACCCATCCGACCACCGGCGGCGTCACCGCCAGCTACGCGATGCTGGGCGACGTGCAGATCGCCGAGCCCAACGCGCTGATCTGCTTCGCCGGGCCGCGCGTCATCGAACAGACGATCCGCGAGAAGCTGCCCGAGGGGTTCCAACGCGCCGAATACCTGCTGGATCACGGGATGCTGGACCGCGTGACGCCGCGCGGCCGGATGCGCGACGAGTTGATCACCATCGTGCGGATGCTGTCGGGTCTGCCGCCCGCCGTGCACGGGGACCTGCCGGCCCCTGACCAGGTCGATGATGCCAAACCCCGTGCTGAATCCGATGCCGAATCCGGGGCGCCGAAAGCCAGCGCGACCGCCAAACCCGCGCCGGGTGACGCCAAACCGTGAGCACACCGGCATCCGACGCCATCCTTGCCCGGATGATGGCGCTGCACCCCAAGATCATCGACCTGACGCTGGACCGGGTCTGGCGTCTGCTCGAGGCCCTCGGCAACCCGCAGAACGACTTGCCGCCGGTGATCCATATTGCCGGAACCAACGGCAAGGGCAGCACGCTGGCGATGATCCGCGCCGGGCTGGAGGCCGAAGGCAAGCGCGTGCATGCCTATACCAGCCCGCATCTGGCCCGGTTTCACGAGCGTATCCGGCTGGCGGGGTCGCTGATCGCCGAGGACGCGCTGAGCGCGCTTCTGGACGAATGCTACGCCGCGAATGACGGCGCGCCGATCACCTATTTCGAGATCACCACCTGCGCCGCCCTGCTGGCCTTCGCCCGCACCCCGGCCGATTACACGCTGCTGGAGGTCGGGCTGGGCGGGCGGCTGGACGCGACAAACGTTGTTGCCGCCCCGGCACTGTGCGTCATCACGCCGGTGTCGATCGACCATCAGCAGTTTCTGGGCGACACTTTGGCGCAGATCGCCGGAGAAAAGGCCGGGATCCTGAAGCGCGGTGTGCCCTGCGTGGTCGGCCCGCAAGAGGATGACGGGCTGGAGGCGATCGAAACCCGCGCGGCGCGGCAGGGCGCGCCGGTGATCGCCCATGGCCAGCACTGGCACGCGCGCGAAGAGGCGGGACGGCTGGTGTTCGAGGATGACACCGGGCTGCTGGATCTGCCGCTGCCCAACCTGCCCGGTCCGCACCAGAGCCAGAACGCAGGCGCCGCGCTGGCCGCCCTGCGCGCGCTGGGCTGTAGCGAGGCTGCGTTCGACGCCGCCGTCACCCGCGCCGAGTGGCCCGCACGGATGCAACGCCTGCGCCAGGGACCGCTGAATGATGCCGCACCCGGCGCAGAAATCTGGCTGGACGGCGGCCACAACCCGGCCGCCGGCGCGGCCATTGCCGCGACGCTGGACCGCTTGCCGAAGCGTCCGACCTATCTGATCTGCGGAATGCTGAACACCAAGGATATCGGCGGCTTCATGCGCCCGCTGGCGGGCCATGCCGAGCGACTGATCGCCGTGTCGATCCCCGGCGAGGCCAACACCCTGCCCGCCACAACCACGGCGCAGGCCGCCCGGGACGCGGGCATACCCGCACAGACGGCACCGACGGTGGCGGACGCGCTGCGCGCCATCACCCGCGACACGCCCCAGGCCCGGGTGCTGATCTGCGGGTCACTGTATCTGGCTGGTGCGATCTTGCGCGAAAACGGCTGACGCCCCACCCCGGCCCTGCCAAGAAGCGTTTTGGAAAACGCTTGCAGGGGGGCTTTGCACCCCCCTCTTGACCTGCGGCCAATTCACCCCCCGCAGGATATTTGAAGCACAAAGATACCGCAGATCAGGCAAAGGCAGATCAGGCAAAGAACGACTCGCGCACCGTGGCTTCGCGAACGCTGTCCGGGGCGTGGACAAAGACCCGGGTATCGGGGTCCCAATGGGTCAGCTTGACCATGCCGATCGCGGCGTTGGTGTTGAAATCGGGCGACCAGGCCGCCGAGGTGACGCGACCCACCGACCGGCCCCTTTCATCGCTGATGGCCCAGATCTCGGTGCAGGGTGGCACGGCAGGCCCGTCGATCTCCAGCGCCCGGATCTGGCGCACCGGCCCTTCCTGCGAGACGCGCAGCAGCGCGTCCCGGCCGACGCAGCCGATCGCCGTCATGGTGTTGCAGAACCTGCCCAGCCCGCATTCATGCGGCGTGTTTTCGCGCGTCATGTCGTTGCCGTAGCTCAGGAGCCCGCCTTCGATCCTCTCGATCAGGTTGGGGCAGCCGGCATGCACGTCCAGATCCTTGCCTGCTTCCATCAGCGCATTCCACAGCGGCATGCCCAGATGCGTGCCTTCGACATAGATCTCGAACCCGCCCTGGCGCGAATAGCCCGAGCGGGCAATCAAGAGCGGCACGCCCTGGAATTCGAACCAGTCGAAGCGGAAAAAGCGAATGTCACGCACGCGGTCGCCGAACACCGCCGCCATCAGGTCATCGGACCGGGGGCCCTGCACCGCCAGCGGTGAGACGTCGGGTTCATCGACCAGCACATCCAGGCGAAGCCCCCAGACGATCCCCTTGATCCAGATCATCAGGTCGCTGTCGGCGATGGAGATCCAGAAGCGGTCCTCGGCGATCTTCACCGCCACCGGGTCGTTGAGCATCCCGCCGGTTTCATCGACCATCGGCACGTAATAGCATTGTCCCGGCCGCATCGATCGCAGGTCGCGCGGGGTCAGCATCTGCACCAGGCGCCCGGCATCGGGGCCGCGGATTTCGACCTGGCGCTCGCAGGCCACATCCCAGACCTGCACGGCTGATTTCAGGTGATGATAGTCTTCCTCGATCGAGCGGAACATGGTCGGCAGCAGCATGTGGTTGTAGACCGTATAGGCCTTGACGCCGGCGGCTTCGACGCCGGGGGAAAACGGGGTCCGGCGCAGGCGACGGGAGGGCGAGATGAAGCTGGGGGACATGGCGGACCTCGGCGTGGGTGGGACGGTTTCGGCGGGGGATAGGTCAGCGGCAACGCAGACGGCTGTCTGATCGCGACACGGGCATGTCGGTCATGGGAAATGACGCAACGTCCACTTCGATTGGCAGGCTGGAAGCGGACAGTAGAAGTCGCGGAATTATGGACCCGAAGTTCGGGCCGGACCAGGTAAATCGGGAGGATCGAGAGGCTCCATCAGATCCACCAGATCACAAGGCTGCGTTCTTCTTTTCCACCGCCTGCATTCGTGCAAGTGGTGCTTGCACTCACACGCATCGAAGAATTCGGCGCTGTCGAATAACGTGTGTTCATTACAAGAGCGACCCAATATCAGATCGAAAAAATTCACCTACGACCATTGGTCAGACACCCGTTTGGCCGACCGGTCCCCTGCGGCCTGATGTCGGGATGACCACGTGGATGAAACACACAGGAGATCTCATATGACACTCAGGGTAATTGGAACCGGCCTTAGCCGCACCGGCACAATGTCGACACGTATGGCACTCGAACAGCTTGGCTTCGGCCCCTGCCACCACATGATGGCGCTCTTCGCGGATCCCGCACAGGTGGCGATCTGGACTGAGGTTGCCAAAGGCAAGACCACCGACTGGGAGACGGTCTTCGCAGGTTTCACCGCGCAGGTCGATTTTCCCGGTGGCCGGGTTTGGCAACAAACCATTGATGCCTTTCCGCAAGCCAAAGTCTTGCACACCGAGCGGCCCGAAGAAGACTGGTGGGCCAGCTTTTCCAAGACCGTCCTCAAGGTATGGAAGCACCACAAGATGCTGACCCGCAACATGCCCGCACATATTCAAGACATTTTCACAAACCTCACTCCGTTTTATATCGACGATACCTTTGGCGGCCTGCCGGACAAGTCGATGGCGATAGAAGCCTACCGTCGCAACAATGCGACGGTGCGCGAAAGGGTCCCTGCACAGCGGTTGCTTGTTTTCACGCCATCTGACGGATGGGGACCGATTTGCGACTTTCTCGAAGTGCCGGTCCCGAGTGAAGCGTTCCCGCGCAGCAATGCGCGAGATGAGTTCTGGGGCAACTTCGAAGAAGAGCCTGCCGATTGATGACTGGCCACGCCTGCGGTGGCACACGCCATCGCAGGCCGACAGCTCAGTGTCTGGGCTTATTCCAACCCGGTCAGCAGACTCCGCTTGCTGCGCAAGAACGCGACCACTGCGTCCAGCACCAAACGCACGCGGTGCGAGCCTCGCGCTGACTCGTGATAGAGAACCCACGCATCCATCTGGTCAAAGGGCTCCGGGAAGACACGCTCAAGGTTCGAGCAGGTATCGCCCACTGCGCAGAACAATGGCCCGATACCCCCGCCCTGCTCAATGATGACGCGTGCCGAGTCAGAGTTCTCCACGCGCGTTGCCGGTCGATCCGGAGCGGCGAATTTCTCAACCCATCCAAATGCTTTGGCGTGCAACAGTGGGGCACCATAACGGACCAACGTGTACTTGCGCAGTTCCTCGTGCGTTTCAGGGCGCCCATGCCGCGCGAGGTAGTCCTTTGACGCGTAGAGGCAACTACCCCATGTAAACGTATAGGCGATCACAAGCCCGGGATCTTTCGGAGGAATTGTGCGCACGGCGACATCCGCATCGCCCTTGCTCAAATCAATGCCCGAGATTGAACTCATCAGATCGACGTGCAAGCCGTCGTGCTTGTATGCAATCTCATCAACAAGCGGTCGCAATACATGGGCGGCGGTCGGGACGCAGGCCACCTGCACGGTGCCGCGGGGTTCTTCACGCATGGACCGGACGTTGATTCGGGTCGTATTGACGGTCGCATCCATCTTCTCGGCGGCATCAGCGATGGCAAGGCCTTCGGAGGTAAACACAAAATCACCACCGCCACGCACAATCAGTGTGGTGTCAAAAGCTTCTTCCGCAGCGGCCAGTCTGCGGCTGACGGTCGATGCATCCACGCCGAGTTTACGCGCAGCGCCAGCAATCGAACCTTCATTGCGTAGCGCAAGAACAACGCGAAAATCACTCCAATTTGGCTCCGACATGAAAACCCCGCTCACCGAAAGCCGATGCCCGGAACTTTGTGGCCGCATCGGGCAAGTGCCTATCCAACTGCTCTTGCATGCGACACATGAGTTGCATTCCAGAATTATTCCAGCTTTGGCGCTATCATGCAATTCGAGAGCCGACCATGCCCCTGCGGCATCGGCTATGTCGCTGTAAAGTCGTCCACAAAAAAGGCCCCGCAATTGCGGGGCCCTTCCAGGTCTCTCAAGCGTCAGATCACGCGGTGGCTTCGGCAGCCTTGGCGATGTTCTTCTTGATGTTCAGCGCGCGCGGCGACAGTTCGATATCCTTGGCCTTGGCCAGGAACGCATCCAGACCGCCGCGATGATCGACGGTGCGCAGGGCCGCAGCCGAGATACGCAGCTTGAAGCTTTGTCCCAGCGAATCAGAGGCCAGCGTCACATCCACCAGGTTCGGCAGAAAGCGCCGACGGCTGCGGTTGTTGGCGTGGCTTACGTTGTTGCC
>CAJQNQ010000088.1 GCA_905479725.1 uncultured Paracoccaceae bacterium
AGCGGCGCGTGTCGTCGCCCTCGGGGCTTTCGACCTTGATGACCTCGGCCCCCAGATCGGCCAGCGTCTGCCCCGCCCAGGGACCGGCGAGGATGCGCGCCAGTTCGATCACGCGCAGGCAAGAGAGGGGCTTGGTGCTCATCCCTCGCTTGCTGCCAACAGCGGATCCAGGATGGCCTGGAACTCGGCAAGGCTCATGTTCGAATAGGTTTCCCCATTGATGACAAAGCTCGGTGTGCTGCGCACGTTGAATTCCTCGGCGTTGGTTTGATAGGTCTGAATCATCGCCATGGCCAGCGGGCGGTCAGTAAAACAGACCTCGAGCTGCTCTGTCGTCAGGCCCGCGCGCAGGCCGATGTCGCGCAAGCTGGCGGCAACGGCCGCGGTATCATCACCCCGCGCCCAAATGCTTTGCTCGGCATAGAGCATCGCGGCAATGTCGAAATACCCCGCCTGCCCGCCGCAGCGCGCAACCAGCGCAGCCCACAGGCCGAAGGCATCGAAATAGACCTCGCGCTTGATGTAGCGCACCAGGCCGGTATCGACATAGGCCGCTTTCAGATCCCCGTAGACGGTCTGGTTGAAGCGCGCACAATGCGGGCAGGTAAAGGATGAGAATTCGATGATCGTCACGGCCGCATCGGGATTGCCGATCTCCATCTCTTCGACCAGCGACAGATCGATCATCTCTTCGGCCCCTGTCTGCGCAAAGGCGGCCCCCGGTTCGATCAACGAGGTGCCCGGCAGCGGCGCGCGCCCGTTCAGCGCGGCGTAAAGGTTGTATCCGCCAACCCCGGTCAGGGCAGCAGCGCTCGACAGCAAAAACGTGCGGCGTTTCATCAAAAGTCCTTTCAGTCAGTCAGTTTCGGCCCCGACGGGGCGTTAAATTTGGTCTTCGTCAATACATTGGTTGCCAGCCGGTCCAGCGCGGCTTTCAGGCCGTCATCGTCGACACCGTCGGTCAGAGCGCAAACCACCCCGCGGGCACGGGCCATGGCCTGGGTCGAGGGCGGCGCGATGTTCGAGCCACCGGATTGGGCACCGCCGGGCATGCCGGGCATGCCCGTGAAAGGGCGCTGACCCTCGGCAAAGCCCGAACCGGCGGTCTGGGTCACGCGGATGCGGGAAATCGCGGCATAGCCGTAGATCGCGTTGACCTTGTCGCGCAACCGCTCGGCCTGCATCTGCACCAGCGGCGCCGCCGCGCCCGAGGTCAGCAACGTCAGCGTCGCGCCCAGCCCGTCCTTCGAGCCGTAGCCGATCTTCACCGGACGGCACAGCGGCGCCAGATCCGGGCCGGCGACTTCGGGCCAGTGGGTCAGCAACCGGGTCACCGCGAATCCGCGCGATTCGCCGGCCTTGCGAATCGGATCGCGCAGCAGGCCCGACGCCGCCTCGAACCCGCGCATGCGCCGCGCGGGGCGGCTGGAGCCGGCGGTTTTTCCGCCCGGGCCTTTTTTTGCGGTGAATGTCATGGGCGGGCGTGCTTTCGTCAGACTGCGCCCTATTCTAATCAGTTCCACGGCCTTTGCCAGAGGGACGCTTTGCAGGAGTGGCATGAATGCGAGACGAAAATCAGCGCGCGCGCGTGGCCGAGGTCTTGCTGGGCTGGTATGATCGTCATGCGCGGGTTCTGCCCTGGCGCATTGCCCCGGCCGATCGCGCGCGCGGCGTGCTGCCGGACCCCTACCGCGTGTGGTTGAGCGAGGTGATGCTGCAACAGACCACCGTGACGGCGGTGAAGGACTATTTTCACCGGTTCACCGCCCGCTGGCCGGACGTTCAGGTGCTGGCCGCCGCGCAGGATGCCGATGTCATGGCCGAATGGGCCGGGCTGGGCTACTACGCGCGCGCGCGGAATCTGCTGGCGTGCGCAAGGCAAATTTCGGCCCTGGGCGGGTTTCCGGACACGCGCGACGGTCTGCGTGCGCTGCCGGGGATCGGCGCCTATACTTCGGCGGCGATCGCGGCGATCGCCTGGGACCACCCGGAAACCGTGGTCGATGGCAATGTCGAGCGGGTCATGGCGCGGCTGTTTGCCGTGCGCGAACCCTTGCCGAAGGCGAAACCCGCGCTGACCCGGCTGGCCGAAACCCTGACTCCGGCGCGGCGCGCGGGCGATTACGCGCAGGCGCTGATGGATCTGGGCGCGACGATCTGCACCCCGCGCGCGCCCCGCTGCGCCGCCTGTCCGCTCGCGGGGTTCTGCACCGCGCGGGCGCAGGGTCTGGCCACGACGCTGCCGGCAAGGACCGCCAGGGCGCCCAAACCCCTGCGCCGGGGATATGCCTATGTGGCGCTGCGCCCGGACGGGGCGCCGCTGCTGGAAACCCGCCCGCCGCGCGGCTTGCTGGGC
The DNA here is from genome assembly GCA_905479725.1 of uncultured Paracoccaceae bacterium. Taxonomy (GTDB): domain Bacteria; phylum Pseudomonadota; class Alphaproteobacteria; order Rhodobacterales; family Rhodobacteraceae; genus Pararhodobacter. The sequence goes on from CAJQNQ010000088.1 coordinate 2,357, forward strand.
GGCATGCCCGGCTGGCCGGGCAGCGACTGGAGCGACGATCCACAGCCCGCACCGCCGCTGCATGCCGATTGGCAGCCGGTGACCGGAACGGTGCGCCACACCTTCACCCATTTTCATCTGGAACTGACGGTGATGGTGGCGCGGGCACCGCAGGGCGCCGAGCCGGAAACCGGTGCCTTTCGCCCCGGCTTCGACCCGTCGGGCCTGCCCAGCGTGATGCGCAAGGTCTGGGACCTTGCCACCAGCGCTGATCTTTCCGCGCCCGGCCTGAGCCGCTAGACTGCGCCGAACCGGAGGTTTCGCCATGCTCAACCCGTCCTTTGCCGCGGCCTTGCCGTTCTGGTTGTCGCTGGGGTTCATCCCGCCGCTTCTGCTGGGCGCGGCCTGGGGCGGCTGGTGGCTGCTGTTGACCCCTGCCTATTCCTTCGCCTTCATGACGCTGCTGGATGCGATCACCGGCAAGAACACCGACAACCCGGACACCGAATCATCACCCGACCGCCTGTTCTGGTATCGGCTGATTACCCTGGTTTGGCTGCCCATCCAGGCGCTGATGGTGTTCGGCTTGATCTATTGGGTCGGCGGCACCGGCCATCTGGCAATCTGGGAGGTGCTGGTGCTGTTCTACGTGCTGGGCATCATGACCGGCGGGATCGGCATCACCTATGCGCATGAGTTGATGCATCAGAAATCCGCGTTGGAGCGCTGGCTGGGCGACCTGCTGATGGCCAGCGTGCTCTATTCGCATTTTCGCAGCGAGCATCTGCGCGTGCACCACCTGTGGGTGGGCACCCCGCGCGATCTGGTCTCGGCGCGGTATAATCAGGGCTTCTGGCGGTTTTTCCTGCGGATTTTGACGCTTGGCCCAGGTTCGGCCTGGCGGGCAGAAACCGTGATGCTGGCGAGGGCCGGCAAACCGGCGTGGCACCAGTCCAACCCGTTCTGGCGCTACGGCGCCCTGCAGCTGGCCTTCGTGTTGCTGGCCTATGCCATCGGCGGGGCAATGGGCGTCGGCCTGTTCGCGTTTCAGGCACTGGTCGCGGTGCTGCATCTGGAACTGACGAATTACGTGGAACATTACGGCCTGTCGCGGCTGCATCTGGGCGATGGTCGCTATGAACCCGTGCGCCCGCATCACAGCTGGAATGCCGCGCATGCGGCGTCGAACTGGCTGCTGATCAACCTGCAACGCCATTCGGATCACCATTTCAAGCCCGACCGCCGCTTTCCGCTGCTGCAAACCTATGACCGGCAAGAGGCCCCGCAATTGCCGTTGGGCTATCCGGCGATGGTGGTGGTGGCGGCCATTCCGCCCCTGTGGCGGCGGTTGATGAATCCGCGCGTGCGCGCCTGGCGGCGGCGGTTCTATCCCGATATCACGGACTGGAGCGCCTACAAGGCCGGCACCACCCCCCGGCCACGCGGCGCGGGTTGAGCGGGCGGACTTTCGGCCGCCTGGCCGTGCCGAACGGTTACCGCGCGGCCTGGCGCGGGCGTGGGGCAGGTGCCTTGGACAGTTGCACCGCCAGAATTCCGGCCATGATGATCGCCACGCCGATCACGTCGGTCAGGTTCAACCCCTCGGACAGCAGCGCGGCGGCGATCGCCACGCCGAAAAACGGGTTCAGAAAGTGGAAAGTCGCGCCGCGCACCGCGCCGATGCGCTGCACCAGCAGGAACCAGACCCAGGTCGCGGCCAGGCCCGGCACCAGCGTGGTATAGGCAAAGGCCAGGAACAGGCGCGGGGTCCAGTTGACCACCGCCTCCTCAAGGATCAGCGCGGGGCCGATCAGCGCCGCCGATCCGACCAGCATCTGCAACCCCACCACCATCATCACGTTCCCGCCCGAGGACGCGCCGCGCAGGGACAGCGTGGCAATGGTCAGCGCCATGGCGGCCACGACACCCAGCGCCACGCCGGTCAGGTCCAGCCCGCCGGAAAACCGCGCGCCCATAATCAGGATCACGCCGCCGAACCCGGCGATCAGCCCGGCCACCGCCAGCGGTTTCAGCCGGTCGCCCAGAAACAGGAACCCGGCCAGCGCCACCATAAGCGGCAAGGTCGAGGCGATGATCGCCGCAACCGAGGCCTCGATCCACTGCATCGCGACAAAATTCAGGCCCAGATAGATCGCGTTCTGGCAAATGCCGAAGATGAAGGTCGCGCGCCACTGATTGCGGGTCAGCCGCCAAGTCTGACCCAGCGCAAGGGCGATGCCCACACCAATCAGTCCGGAAATCAGAAACCGCAGCGACAGCGCCATCAGCGGCGGGGCATCGGCCACAATCATCCGCGCCGAGGTAAAGGCCGATGACCACATGAAGGCAAAGGCCAGCCCCATGAACAGCGCCTTGATATCCATCGGACCCCCGCGTTGATGGGCCCCGCGACCCCTGCCCCGCGACCCCTGCCCCGGGGATAGCTGGCTTTCAAAGCCAATACCAGAGCGACGCTGCGACGCCCGGACGCCCCAGTATCACTCCAGTATCACCCCAGTATCGCCCCCCTTTTCATCGCCGGTTCCCTGAGGCATTCTGGCGCATGGAAACCAAGACCCCCCAGGACATCGCCGTCACGGTCCTGTCGCAGTTTGGCGGCAGGGAAAGGGGCAAGGACTTGAGCAGGACACACAATGCCAAAGACGCGAACACTACCGGTTGAAACCGCCCCCGCCAGCAAACCGCGCAGCTTTTCGGACCCCGCACAGGCCACCGCGCATCTGCTGACGCTCTACACCGAAGCCACCCGCTTTCTGGTCGACCGGTTCCGCGCGGTGATCGACACCGGCCAGCCGGCGCAGCGTTACCGTGCCTTCTATCCCGAGATCCGGCTGACCACGACCACCTATGACCAGCCCGACAACCGCCTGGCCTTTGGCTATGTGCCGGAACCGGGCACCTACGCGACAACCGTCACCCGGCCTGACCTGTTTCGCGCCTACCTGGAGCAGCAGATCGGCCTGCTGATCCGCAACCATGGGGAACCCGTGGCGATCGGGCAATCCGACACCCCCATTCCGCTGCATTTCGCGATGGCCGCACATGACGATGTCGCCCTGACCGGAGAGTTGAAATTCAGCCTGCGTGACGTGTTCGACGTGCCCGATCTGGGCGTCACCAATGATGACATCGTCAACGGCTCGAACGTGCGCAATGCTGATGGTTCGGTCCCGCTGGCGCCCTTCACCGCGCAGCGGGTGGACTATTCGCTGGCACGGCTGGCGCATTACACCGCGACCGCGCCCGAGCATTTCCAGAACCACGTCCTGTTCACCAACTACCAGTTCTATGTCGATGAATTCGAATCCTACGCGCGGCTGGTTCTGGCTGACCCCGACAGCGGCTACACCGCCTTTGTCGCCCCGGGAAACGCGGTCCTGACCAATCCCGACGGTGACCTGCCGCAGCTGCCGCGAATGCCGCAGATGCCCGCCTATCACCTGGTGCGCGAGGGCGGGCAGGGCATCACGCTTGTCAATATCGGGGTTGGGCCGTCCAACGCGAAAACCGCCACCGACCATATCGCCGTGCTGCGCCCCCACGCCTGGCTGATGGTGGGCCACTGCGCAGGGCTGCGCAATTCGCAGTCGCTGGGCGATTTCGTCCTGGCCCATGCCTATCTGCGCGAGGACAAGGTGCTGGACGAGGATCTGCCGGTCTGGGTGCCGATCCCGGCGCTGGCCGAAATCCAGATCGCCTTGCAGGACGCCGTGGCCGAGATCAGCCATGTGGACGGGTTCGACCTGAAGAAGATCATGCGCACCGGCACTGTCGCCACCGTGGACAACCGCAACTGGGAGCTGCGCGACCAGTCCGGCCCGGTGCAGCGCCTGTCCCAGTCGCGGGCCATCGCGCTGGACATGGAAAGCGCGACGATCGCCGCCAACGGGTTCCGCTTCCGGGTGCCCTATGGCACGCTGCTCTGCGTGTCCGACAAGCCGCTGCATGGCGAATTGAAGCTGCCCGGCATGGCCAGCGCCTTCTACAAGACGCAGGTGGCGCGGCATTTGCTGATCGGCGTGCGCGCCATGGAACGCCTGAGAGAGATGCCCCTTGACCGCATTCACAGCCGGAAGTTGCGCAGTTTCGATGAAACGGCCTTCTTGTAACAGACCTGTGAATGGCACGGCTCGGACCACCAAGGCGGCGGGCCGCGCTGGCGCGATATTCCCGTCTGAGCCCCCATTCCCGGGCATTTCCCTGCGTCAAACCGGGTGATTTATGGTGTTTTCCAGTAAACTTCGACGCTTAGTGATTGTCTGAGCCGGTCTGAGCCGATACATGCGATTCTGGAAGTCCGCTGCCCAATGCGCAGCAACAGGCAAGTCACAAGAACGGAGAGCACACCCATGAACAAGCCGATGACCAAAACCCAACTCGTCGCCGCCCTGTCCGAAGAAATGGGCACAGACAAGAAATCCGCCTCGGCCGCGCTGGACGCCATCGCCGCCGTTGTCGCGCGTGAAGTCGCCGGCGGCGGCGCGGTTACCCTGCCCGGTATCGGCAAGGTCGCCTGCCGCGCCCGTCCCGAGCGCGAAGTGCGCAACCCCGCCACCGGCGAAACCCTGACCAAAGCCGCCGACCGCGCCGTCAAGGTGACGATCGCCAAAGCCCTGAAAGACGCCGTGGCCTGAGCCACCGTCAATCCGGAAAATCAAGACGGCCGCCCCACTGGGCGGCCGTTCTCAATTCGTGCGGAGCGTCCTGTGACGGCGCCGAATGAACAGCGGTCGCCAATCCAAGTTGTTTTGAACCATTTGCTCCCCTAAGATCAGCGAAAATTGTCGACTTCCAGCGGCAGGTCTAGAGAAAGTGTGGGATGAGAAAGTTAAGAAAGAGTCTGCGAAATCTGTTCCGATCCAAGGCCCAAGAGAAGAAAATCTACCAAGAAAAACTGGGCAAGGTGCAGGTGATTTCCGAGCGTGACTTCGCGCTGGTGTCCTACGAAAAGGACGGCGCGTTCGATTACGAAACGTATCGCCAGATCCAGACCGAAGGGAACAAGCGAAAGCTTGACGGTGTTTTCGTGCAAGAGGATGTGATCCGTGAGATCGCGGCCTACGAGCAAGAACACGGACACGTGCGAGCTGTTATCTGCCATGGAACACGAAACGGGGCCGAGCAGCGATTCTTCAAAGCTGCACTCCCGGATGTCTCAGTGATCGGCACTGAGATTTCGGACACGGCGACACAGTTCCCCGATACCGTCGAATGGGATTTCCATGTGATGAACGAAGACTGGCGCGACAAGTTCGACATTCTGTATTCGAACAGCTGGGACCACAGCTATGATCCCAAGCTGTTGTTCCGTGTCTGGTCGGCCTGCATCGCGCCAGGTGGGCTAATGGCGTTGGAGCATTCGGGGCGACATGAACCCAAAGCGGTCAATCCGCTGGACCCGTTCGGTGTGACCTTTGATGGGCTGGTAACGCTGGTCGCGGACAATCCGAACCTGGCGCTGGAAAAAATTCTTGATGTGAGTGCAAAGCGCCAGGTGCGCGTGGCGCTGTTTCGCAAGACTGCCTGAGCACAAGGGCAGCGCACGCGACAATTCAGATTCGCTGTTTTTCTGGTTATCAAATCCAGCTTGAGCTCAGCGACCGCGTCATGATCCGAACAGACGGCAGCCCAGCAGCCACGCCCTGTTCAAGCCCGCTTCGCCCCAACCTGACCCAGCCCCAGAACGGCCAGCACCTTGGCCTCGATATGGCGGGCGTTCAGGCCGGCGGCGTCATACATATCGGCGGGGTTGGCGTGGTCGATGTAGCTGTCGGGCAGCACCATGGAGCGGAATTTCAGACCCTCGTCGAATACCCCTTCATCGGCCAGCAGCTGCGCGACATGGCTGCCAAAGCCACCCACGGCGCCTTCCTCGATGGTGATCAGCGCGTCATGATCCGCGGCCAGCGACAGCACCAAATTCCGGTCCAGCGGCTTGGCGAAGCGCGCGTCGGCCACGGTAGGGGTGATGCCGCGGGCCTGTAGCGCCTCGCAGGCTTTCAGCACCTCACCCAGACGGGTCCCAAACGACAGAATCGCCACGCGCGCACCTTGCCGGATCATGCGACCTTTGCCGATTTCCAGCACCGTGCCGTGCTCAGGCATGGTCACGCCTTCGCCCTCGCCACGCGGAAAGCGAAAGGCGATGGGCCCGGCGTCATGGGCCGAAGCGGTGGCGACCATATGCACCAGCTCGGCCTCATCCGCGGCGGCCATGACCACCATGTTCGGCAGGTTGGCCAGAAAGCCGATATCGAAGGATCCCGCATGGGTGGCGCCGTCCGCCCCCACCAGCCCGGCGCGGTCGATGGCAAAGCGCACGGGCAGGTTTTGCAGCGCCACGTCATGCACGACCTGATCGTAGCCGCGTTGCAGGAAGGTCGAATACATCG
>CAJQNQ010000089.1 GCA_905479725.1 uncultured Paracoccaceae bacterium
GCCAGCACCTTGGCGACGAAAGTGCCGCCGGGGCTGAGCACGTCAAAGGCAAAATGCGCCGCGTGTTCGCACAGGGTTATGATGCGCAGATGGTCGGTCTGCTTGTGGCCCGAGGCCGAGGCCGCCATGTCGGACATCACCACGTCGGCCTGACCACCCAGCCAGGCCTTGACCTGCTCCTCTGCACCCTCATCCAGGAAATCGAGCACATGGACTTCGGCCCCGGCAACGGGTTCGACCTCTTGCAGATCGATCCCCAGCAAGGTGCCGATCTTCTTGCCGCGCTTTTCGCCTAGCGCGTTGATCCGCGGCACGGCCACCTGAAGCCAGCCGCCGGGCGCGCAGCCCAGATCGACCACCCGCGCGCCGGGCACCAGAAAGCGAAACCTGTCATCCAGCTCCAGGATCTTGAACGCGGCGCGCCCGCGATACCCCTCACGCTGCGCGCGCGCGACATAGGGATCGTTGAGCTGTCGCTCCAGCCAGCGGGTCGAGGACAGCCTGCGGCCCTTGGCCGTCTTGACCTTGACCTTCAGATCCCGCTGCCCGCGCCCGGATGTGTTCTTGTCCGGCGTCTTGGCCATGCGCCTTCTCCCTACAGTCGTTCCAGCACGCCATCACGGCTCATCAGCGCGTAGAGCAGCCCCTCGCGCAGGCCCCGGTCGGCCACCGACATCACGTCTGTGGGCCAGACCCGCATCAGCGCTTGTAATATCGCCGCGCCTGACATGATCAACCCATGACGCTCGCGCCCGATGCGCGGATCGGTGCGCCGGCCTTCGGGCCCCAGCGCCAGATACTCGCGGATCACCGTGTCGATCTGCGCCGAGGTCATGCTCAGCCCGTCCACCTTGTTGCGATCATAACGGCGCAGCCCCAGGAAGGATGCGGCGACGGTGGTCACCGTGCCCGAGGTGCCGATGATCTGGAACCCCTTGCGCCTGGCCGGGTTCTGATAGGGCGAAAATCCGTGCAACTGCTCTTCGAAATGCCAGCTCATCAGCGCAAAGCGCGCGGCATCGTCCTCGACATCGGTGAACTGCTCGCGCAGCGTGGCGACGCCCAAGGGGACCGAAATCCAGTCCACCACCCGCGCCTGACCGGGCCCCGGCGTGGCGCCGGGCGTCGCGTTCAGTCCAAGCTTGACCGCCAGGATAGCCGCGCGCCGCGCTTCGGGCGCTACCCCGTCCAGATCGATCCAGACAAGTTCTGTCGACCCGCCGCCAATGTCGATTACCAGCAGTTGCTCGGTCTCGGGCGCGACCAGCGGCGCGCACGAGATCACCGCCAGCCGCGCTTCCTCGGCCGCCGGAATGATCTCCAGCCGCAACCCGGTCTCGCGCTGGATTTTCCGTATGAATTCATTGGAATTGCGGGCGCGGCGGCAGGCTTCGGTGGCCACCAGCCGCATCCGCCCGACCTGATGGTCATCCAGCTTGCGCCGGCAGATGCGCAGTGCCTGCACGGTGCGCGCCATCGGCCCATAGCCAAGCCGGCCGGTTGCTTCCAGCCCCGTGCCCAGTTCGACGGCACGCGAAAAACTGTCGACCACCTCGAATTGCGGACCCTGCGGGCGCGCAATGAGCATGCGACAACTGTTGGTGCCCAGATCGAGCGCAGCATAAAGCGGCGACCCGTCGGGCCTGTTTGGGCGCTTCGGCTCTGCTCCGGACACAGACCGGCCCCGGCGGGGCGATCTCGACGGTGTGGGCTGCGCCGCCGCGCCTGCGGGACGCTCGGGCGTCATGGCCGCCCTCCATTTCGTGTTGTCCCCACCCTAAAGCGCGCCCGCAACCGGCGCAAGACAGGAAGCAAAAGCCAGGCGATCGGCGCCGAAGGGATATTGTCCGCCCCCCTTCGCCCCCGCCTGCCTTTTGAACTCGGGGGCCGGCGTGACGTTTTCGACGCATTTGTTTCGGTTTTCTCAGCCCCAGCTTGCGAACACACCCGCGGCAAGCAATTCTTGATCGAGTCACGAGGTCGGGACATGGGGATCAGCACGCTGCCAGATGCCTTCTCGACCAGATCAAACTTTATCCGGCCTCATGAGGAATTGGGACACAACATGAAAATTTTCGTCGCTGCGGCTGCCGCTGCCTTGATTTCCACAACCGCGATGGCCCATGAACCGGGCCTTCCCACCGAACCGCAAGTGATCGTTCCCGTATCAACGGTCTATGACTGGACAGGGGGCTATGGCGGTTTGAGCTTGGGGGCACCCCTGGGAACCAACATGTTCTCTGCCAGGGGTGGTGCGAGCAATTCCAACCCAGGCGCGTGGACCGGCACGCGCTTTGGCGGAACACTGGGATATGATCGTCAGCGAGGAAATCTGGTATTTGGCGCCGCGCTCGACATTACTGGTGGAGATGTCACGGCGACGTCAACGACAAGCGGGACCTTTAGTTGCGTCGGCGGCTGTGTAACGACCCTTCAGGAAGGGGTCGCGCTGCGAGGCCGGATCGGCATGGCGGACGACCGCAACCTGGTCTATTTCACGGCGGGGGCCGCGCAGGCGCGTGTGGCCACGAGTGCAATTGGCGTCGGTCCGCTGGCAACAACAAACCAGACCGGTTGGACAGCTGGGTTTGGCGTTGAACGCGCGGTGCGCGACAATCTGAGCATCGGGCTGGAATATCTGTTTGCGGATCTTGGCACGCAAGTCATCCCATCACCACCCTGTTCTGGCGGTTGTTTCACCGATATTCAGTACGGCACACTTCGGCTGAGCGCCAACTTCCGCTGGTAACGGATCAGACCCTTGACGACCGTTTTGGCCCGCCCCAGTCCTGGGGCGGGCCTTTTCTTTTGCAATCACGCTGTTCATGACTCTCATGAATATTTTGGCTACGGCTGGCGCTGGAACTTGTGACCTGCCGGCTGATAAGGTGTGAAGGTCGCTGTTCTGCGCCGCGTGGTCGAAAACGGTGCGACGCCGGGTTTGAAACCCGCCACATGATCGGCCAAAGCGCGAACCAGGAGCCCGCCATGACAGATACCCCCCTTCAACCCGTTACCGTCGTCTTTTGGCGCGATATTCCGGCGCAGGTGATCGTCGGCAAGGGCCGGCGCGGCGCCAAGGTGCAACTGCCCGAACGCTTCGAGCAGGCGATCGACCGCTGCGCCATGAAGGTTGGCGCGCGCGACACGGATTCGTATCTGGCGGACTGGCGCAAGGCCGACGCTTACGATGTCGCTGGTGAACCCGAATCCGTCGCCCGGGCCGAGGCCGCACGACTGGAACACGCCTACGACACCGCAAGGATCAAGGCACTGATCGCCAACGATGGATGGGAAGCGGGTGCCTAAACTCAGGGAGGTTCTGATGGCTTTGTTCAAGTTCGGCCGCAAGGATGCCGGTGCCCCGGTGGCCAGTTCGGACGCGCTCGTGTCCTTCCTGAACGGGTTCTCGATCGAGGTGATGCCGCGCACCGCCGAGAAGATCGAGGATTTCCGCGCGCTGCTGCCCGCCGGAACCCGTGTTTACATCGCCCATATCGAAGGCACGCCGATCGAGGACATGGCCGCCACGGCCAAGCGCCTGCGCATCGAGGGATTCGAGCCGATGCCGCATTTCCCCGCGCGCATCATCAAGGACAAGGCGATGCTGGCCGACTGGGTCGCGCGCTACAAGGGCGAGGGCGATGTCAGGCAGGGCCTGATCCTGGCCGGCAATCCCAGCAAGCAAGTGGGGGATTTCCATTCCTCCATGCAATTGCTGGAAAGCGGCGCCTTTGACGGGTTCGAGCGGCTGCACGTGGCCGGCCACCCCGAAGGCAACAAGGACATCGATCCGGACGGGTCGGACAGGAACGTCATGGACGCGCTGCGCTGGAAACAGGATTTCAGCAACCGCACGGATGCGCAGATCGCGCTGGCCACGCAATTCTGTTTCGACGCCGGTCCGGTGATCAAATGGGTCAACCGGCTGAACGCCGAAGGCGTCAACCTGCCCATTCATATCGGTGTCGCGGGCCCCGCGAAGCTGCAAACGCTGATCAAGTTTTCGATCGCCTGCGGGGTTGGCCCGTCGCTGAAAGTGCTGCAAAAACGCGCCATGGACGTGACCAAGCTGCTGCTGCCCTATGAGCCGGACGAGTTCGTCGGTGATCTGGCCGCACACAAGGCCGCGAACCCGGGCTTCGGCATTGAATCGGTGCATTTCTTCCCGCTGGGCGGCATCAAGACCAACGCCAAATGGGTGTCCGACCGCACCAATGCCGACACCGTCGCCGCGCAGGCCACGGCCTGATCTGATGACAATCGAGGCGCTGCTGTTCGATCTGGACGGGACGATGCTGAACACCGATCCCATCCACATCGCGGTGTTTGCCGAGATGATGAAGCCCAAGGGGTTGGACGTGGACGAGGCGTTCTACATGGCGCATGTCCACGGTCGCCTGAACACCGACATCTTTGCCGAGTTCTTGCCGGACGAGCCTGACCCGCAGGCGCTCTCGGACGCCAAGGAAGCCGAATTCCGCCGCCGCCTGCCCCGCCCCTTTCCGGCGATGACCGGGCTGGATGCCCTGTTGAACCAAGCAGACCGGATGGGCCTGAAAATGGCAGTCGTCACCAATGCCAACCGGCTGAACGCCGAAGCGATGTTGC
>CAJQNQ010000090.1 GCA_905479725.1 uncultured Paracoccaceae bacterium
AGCCTGCGCAGAAAACTTCGACCTGACGATCTTTGATGCGCCGCCGGTTCTGGCGGTGACCGATCCCGTCATCCTGTCCAAGTCCACCGGGTCAACGATTTTCGTTGCGCGCCACGACCAGACGCCGATCGGTGAAATCGAAGCCGCGCTGAAGGTGTATTCCGCAGCCGGCCTCAAGTTTGCGGGCGCCGTGCTCAACGATTTCGACCCCAAGAAAGCTGGGGGGTATGGGTATGGGTATGGGTATCGCTACGAGTATCAGCAGCGCAAGGAGTGAACACGCTGCTTGCCGCGTGTTCACGGACGAAGTCGGGGCAAGACGGTGATGCCCGGGTCCGCCTTGCGCGACAGGGGGGCGATTGCAACGCATGGATGATTTGCTGCACTTGCAAAGCGAGCCGCAGAATTCCTGGCAAGGTGTCGAATTCGGCTCGGATCGGCGAATCATGGCCGAACGCGCGGGCGTTGGACAAGAAATCGTTGAAAAATTCGAATAATTGACCCAGCGTAATGCGGGCCTGAACACATTGGGGCACCAAGGCCCGAGGCGGCGCCTGCTGCACCGCAGCAAATCGATTGCGCAACCGTTGCGGTAGGTCGCGGATGTTGCTCGCACCTGCGGCATCGGCTACCAAGGAGCAGTTTGATGGGCTGCCCGCCCGAATTTTAGTGAATGGTCCATATTATGAATCGACCAGCAGATTTTTTTCGCCGACTGAACCGCCCGCAGAAAGTGGGTTTGCAGCTGGTCACCGATTGCCTGCTTATTGTTGCCTGTTTCATCGCGGCCATGGCATTGCGCCTGGAGAGCTTTGCCTTTTTCGGTGACGTGCGCGTCTGGCTGCAACTGGCGCTGGTGCTTCCCATTACCCTTGTCGCGTTCTCATCCCTCGGGCTGTATCGCGCGATCATTCGTTTCATAACCGGCAAGGCATTGGGCGCGGTCGCCATCGGCGTTCTGATCTCGGCGCTTGTCATGAGCATGAGCAGCATGGTTCTTGATGCCCCGGTGCCGCGTTCGGTGCCCGCAATCTACGGCTTGTTGTTGTTCTTCACGATCGGCGGTGTGCGTTTTCTGGTGCGCAGCCTGTATCGGCGCCCGGTCAACCGGCACAGGAAGCCGGTGATCGTCTATGGTGCCGGCGACGCGGGTCGACAACTGGTCAACGCGCTGTTTCAAATGCGCGAATACCTGCCGGTCGCGCTGATCGACGACGATGCCAGGCTCCACAATATGACCATTGGCGACCTGCGCGTTCACGGTCCCGAGGCGATCGGATCGATCATCGACAAGACCGGTGCGCGCGCCATTCTGCTGGCCCTGCCCAGCGCCAGCCGTAAACGCCGCCGCGAGATCATCGCATCCCTGGCGGGATACAAACTGGAAGTGCAGACAATTCCCGGCATGTCCGACATTGTCAGCGGCAAGGCCAAGCTGAGCGAGTTTCGCACGGTCACCCCCGAAGATCTTCTGGGCCGCGATCCGGTGGCCCCGCGCGACGACCTGCTGAGCAAGAACATTGCCGGCAAGGTGGTTCTGGTTTCAGGTGCCGGCGGCTCGATCGGCAGCGAATTGTGCCGCCAGATCCTGGAGTTGGATCCTGCCGCCCTGATCCTGTTCGAAATGTCCGAATTCGGGCTTTATGCCATCGAATCCGAACTGCGCGAGACTCTCGAGCGCCTGGGCAAGACGATGCCCTTGTATCCCATTCTGGGGTCGGTCCAGCACCCCAAGCGCATCACCAATGTGCTCAAGGCGTTCAGGGTTCAGACAGTGTATCACGCCGCCGCCTACAAGCATGTGCCGCTGGTCGAGGAAAACGTCGTCGAAGGCATTCGCAACAATGTTTTCGGCACATTCACGATCGCCACCGCGGCGCATGATACCGGGGTCGAGAACTTCATTCTGATTTCAACCGACAAGGCCGTGCGTCCGACCAATATCATGGGTGCCTCGAAGCGCATGGCCGAGCTGATCTGTCAGGCCAAGGCAAGAAAATCGACCTCCACCCGGTTCTCGATGGTTCGGTTCGGCAATGTGCTGGGCTCTTCCGGGTCGGTAATCCCGCGGTTCAAGGCGCAGATTGAAAAGGGTGGCCCCGTCACGGTGACCCACCGCGACATAACCCGCTTCTTCATGACGATCCCGGAGGCCGCGCAACTGGTCATTCAGGCCGGCGCCATGGCCAGGGGCGGCGATGTGTTCGTTCTGGACATGGGCGAACCGGTCAAGATTCTGGATCTGGCAAAGTCCATGGTTCGTCTGCACGGTCTGATCCCCTACGTCGTCGATTCCGTCGACGAGATCGATTCAGCGCGCGGCGACATACCGATCCGCATCACCGGACTGCGCAAGGGCGAAAAACTGTATGAAGAATTGCTGATCGGCAAAGATCCGGCGGGCACGCAGCATTCACGCATCATGACGGCTTCCGAGGTATCCCTGGAATGCGACATCCTGAAGCCGATGCTGGACCGGCTGATGAAAGCCTGCGAGTCCTTTGACGTGCAGGGAATTCGCAACATTTTCCTGGAGGCACCGCTGGCCTACAGCCCTACCAGCGCCGAAATTTCGGATCTGATGTGGCGTTCGACGCAGCCGATGCAAAACCAGAATTTGCGTGTCATCGAAGGCAGCAAGAATTCGGAAACGCGCTTTCCAAAGCTGACCCCGTAGACAACCCCGCCCCTGCTCGAAGCTCGACTGGCGATCAGCCCGGGAGCATCGCCAAATGACACCAGCGCACCGGTCCCGAACGGACCCGTCTGGCGAAAGAGGGTGCCGATCGGATCCGGCCAGCAGCGATGGGCACAGTCTGACGCGTCAGACGCTGTGGCAGATGTATTTCAGTTCCAGGAAATCCTCGATCCCGAAATGCGAGCCTTCGCGGCCCAGGCCCGACTGCTTGACGCCACCAAACGGCGCCACCTCGGTCGAGATGATGCCGGTGTTCACCCCGACGATGCCGTATTCCAGCGCCTCTTGCACCCGGGTCACGCGGCCCATGTCACGCGCGTAGAAATAGCTCGCCAGGCCGAAGATCGTGTCATTCGCATAGCCGATCACTTCCTCTTCGGTGTCGAACCGGAACAGCGGCGCCAGCGGGCCGAAGGTTTCTTCCTGTGCGACCTTCATCGACTGCGTCACACCCGTCACCACCGTCGGCTGGAAGAACGAGCCGCCCAGCGCGTGCCGTTTGCCGCCGGTCAACAGCGCCCCGCCATGGTCCAGCACGTCCTGGATATGCTCCTCGACCTTGTCCAGAGCCGCCGCGTTGATCAGCGGGCCAGTGGTCACGCCCGGTTCCAGCCCGTCACCCACGCTCAGAGCGTCGACCGCCGCCTTCAGCTTGGCGGAGAAGGCGTCATAGACGCCCGACTGCACGTAGATCCGGTTGGCGCAAACGCAGGTCTGGCCGTTATTGCGGAACTTCGACATCATCGCGCCTTCGACCGCCGCATCCAGATCGGCGTCATCGAACACGATGAACGGCGCGTTGCCACCCAGCTCCATCGAGCATTTCATCACCTGGTCGGCGGCCTGTTTCAGCAGAATACGCCCCACTTCGGTGCTGCCGGTGAAGGTCAGTTTGCGCACGATCGGGTTCTCGCAGAATTCCTTGCCGATATCGCTTGAGCGCGACGACGGAACCACCGAAAACAGGCCTTTGGGCACGCCCGCGCGCTCGGCCAGAACGGCCATCGCCAGCGCTGACAGCGGGGTTTCGGCTGCCGGGCGGGCGACGAAGCCGCAGCCCGCCGCCAGCGCCGGGGCCACCTTGCGGGCGATCATTGCGTTGGGGAAATTCCACGGTGTGATCGAGGCGCAGACCCCGATCGGCTGCTTGAGAACCATGATCCGCTTGTCGCGCTGGTGGCCGGGGATGGTTTCACCGTAGATCCGCTTCGCTTCCTCGCCAAACCATTCGACAAACCCCGCGCCATAGAGGATCTCGCCCCTGGCCTCGGCCAGTGGCTTGCCCATCTCGGCGGTCAGGATGGTGCCCAGATCATCGGCATTGGCGACCATCAGGTCATACCAGGCGCGCAGGATTGCTGCGCGCTCCTTGCCGGTGCGCGCCGCCCAGTCCGCCATCGCCACATTCGCCGCGGCAATCGCGCGCGCGGTCTCGGCCCGGCTGACATCGGCCACCTGCGCGATCACATCGCCCCGCGCCGGGTTGGTCACGGCAAAGGTCTTGCCGTCGTCGGCATCGACCCACGCGCCCGCCACATAGGCCCGCGTCTCCAGCAGCGATGGGTCCTTCAGCAAGGCGGCAAGATCCGTATGGTGGTCCAGCATGGTGTCCTCATTTTTCTCAGCACGGTGGCACCGATCCAAAGCACATTGCACTTGGCAAGGCAATGATCTGCGCGGCTCCGCACGGAGCCAAACTTTACGTAAAGGGCGGCACGCCGGTATTTCGGTGTTGATGGAGCTGGACTATATTTCCCTTGCGGATGCTTTGGGGGAGCACCATGTCCAATCTGATCCTGAAGGCCGCGCTATCTGGCGTTCTGGTCGCGTTGATTTCCGAAATCGCGCGGCGCAGCCCGGGCTTCGGCGCCTTGATTGCATCGCTGCCGCTGGTGTCACTCCTGGCGATGATCTGGCTGTGGCGCGATACCGGAGACCGGGCGCGCATTGCCGATCATGCGCAGGCCACCTTCTGGCTTGTATTGCCGTCGCTGCCGATTTTCCTGATCCTGCCCTGGATGCTGCGCCGTGGATGGGATTTCTTTCTGGCGCTGGGGCTGGCCAGCGCCGCCACGGTCGTGCTGTATTTCTTCATGCTATGGGTGCTGCCCCGGCTGGGCATTGAAATCTAAAGCTTTGCGCTGATCACACCGGTGTTGAACCCGCCCATCCGCAGTTCCCCGAACAATCGCTGATATTCGATCTTGGGGCAGCGGTTCTGGACAAAATCCAACCCGCGTTCGTCGCACAGCCTTTGCGCATACGTGCTGGTCACGCCGATTTGCAACCAGACGGTTTTCAGGTTTGGCAGATGCGCGATGGCGTCATCGACGATCGGCGGCACATGATCGGAACGCCGGAAGATGTCCACGCAGTCCACGCTATCGGGGCACTCCGCCAGCGAGGCGACTACCGTTTCGCCAAGCAAGGTCTGCCCTGCCAGCCCCGGATTGACCGGTATCACTTTGATCCCGCGTAGCCCCAGATAGCGCGCCACGAAATAGGACGGACGGACGGGGTTGGCCGAGACGCCGACCACCGCCACGGTTTTCAGGCCACGCAGAATGCGGCGCAGATCGGTGTCGCTGGGGGTGTCTCTGGGGGTGTCGATCATCGGCGTTCCCTCGGGTTGTCGAGGGAACTGTCGCGTATCGCCCCGCCAAGGGCAAGGCTTCGATCCGGCCGAATAAAGAACGCCCGGCACGAAGCCGGGCGCAGTTGGGAACGAGGGACAATGGAGGAAACGAGAGAGTTCCTGCTCAGCGTTTCATATCCAAGGATATGGGCATCTTGTCGCTTATTGAAAGGCGCTTCGCGGTATCGTGAAGTCGCGTGAAAGCTCGTGTCCGCGCCTTTCCCCAGCCGTATCAGCGGGCCATCGTTGCCGCATACAGCGACACCGCCGCCGCGTTCGACACGTTCAGCGACCCGAACTGCCCACCAAAAGGGATGCGCACAAGCTGATCGCAGGTCTGGCGGGTCTTTTCGCGCAAGCCCGGCCCCTCGGCCCCCAGAACCAGCGCCACCGGCCGATCCCCGGCGCCCCCCAGCGCGGCGGCCAGCGTCATGTCGGCCTCGCCATCAAGCCCCAGCACGGTGAATCCCATGCGCTTCAAGGCCATCATCGATTCAGCAAGATTTGTGACCCGCAGATAGGGCTGTCGCTCCAGCGCGCCGCTGGCGGTCTTGGCCAGCGCGCCGGTTTCGGGGGCCGAATGGTGGCGCGGGGCGATCACCGCGCGCGCGCCGAACACTTCGGCCGAACGCAGGATGGCGCCCACATTGTGCGGATCGGTCACCCGGTCCAGAACAACGACCAGAGGCGCGCCGGCACCAGCGGCGCAGACATCGTCGAACCGGCCCCAGTCCAGCGGCTTGACCTCCAGCGCCGCGCCCTGATGCACCGAATCCGGGGCCAGCGGCGCGGAAAACTTGCGTGGATCCTCGATCTCGGGCTCTATGCCAGAGGCGGCGATGGCATCTGTCAGTTTGTCGGCGGCGTTCCGGGTGGCCAGCAGCCGCAGCTTCTGCCGCGCCGGGTTCTGCAACGCATCGCGCACCGCATGAAGGCCGAACAGCCACAGGGTTTCATTGGCCGCACTGCGCCTGGCGCGCTCTTTGTCGATGACCCAAGTCGGCTTTTTCATGCTGCATCCCTGCCTTTCGCGGCGCGCACAATGCGCCGCGCGCTGCCCGGGCGCAAGCCCCGCGCCATTGGGTTATCCGTCGAAATCCACGCCCTCCTCGCGCAGAATGGCCTTCAGTTCCCGCAGGTGGTTCTGCGCGAATGACGGGTAGGATTCCCATTCCCGCGCGGTCTTTTCCGCCACCGCATCGGGCAGCACGCGCAACGGCCGGCCGGTTTGCAAGGCACGGGTATAGGTTTCGGCGGCGCGCTCGAAATAATAGAGCCGGTTGAAGGTCTCGGCCACGGTTTCACCGATCACCAGAATGCCGTGATTGCCCATGATCATCGTCTTGACCTT
>CAJQNQ010000091.1 GCA_905479725.1 uncultured Paracoccaceae bacterium
AGATGGTGATGCCCGGCGACAACCTGAAGTTCGAAGTCGAACTGATCGCCCCGATCGCCATGGAAGAAAAGCTGCGCTTCGCCATCCGCGAAGGCGGCCGCACCGTCGGCGCTGGCGTCGTCTCCAAGATCATCAAGTGATTGGTGCGCGGGGGCGCATCAGCACCCCCGCAGCCTTTCCAGAGGGAAGTTAGATGGCAGGTCAAACTATCCGCATCCGGCTCAAGGCCTTCGATTATCGCGTTCTGGATTCCAGCACCGCGGAAATCGTGAATACGGCCAAGCGCACCGGAGCCAATGTTCGCGGGCCGATTCCGTTGCCCAATAAAATCGAGAAGTTCACGGTTCTGCGTGGTCCGCATATCGACAAGAAGTCGCGCGACCAGTGGGAAATCCGGACGCACAAGCGTCTTCTCGACATCGTCGATCCGACCCCGCAGACCGTGGACGCGCTGATGAAGCTCGACCTCGCTGCCGGCGTTGACGTCGAAATCAAGGTATAAGGAGCCAAGACCATGCGCTCTGGAGTGATTGCAAAGAAGCTGGGCATGACCCGGTTGTTCATGGAGGACGGGCGCCAGATCCCGGTGACCGTTCTTCAACTCGACGATCTGCAGGTGGTTGCACAGCGCACCGCCGAAACAGATGGTTACACCGCCGTTCAGCTGGGTGCCGGTTCGGCCAAGGCCAAGCGTGTGTCCGCGCCGATGCGCGGCTACTACGCCAAGGCCAATGTCGCGCCCAAGCGCAAGCTGGCCGAGTTCCGCGTCAGCGCGGACAACCTGATCGAAGTCGGTGCCGAGATTTCGGCCGACCACTATCTGCCCGGGCAGTATGTGGACATTGCCGGCACCTCGATCGGCAAGGGCTTTCAGGGGGCGATGAAGCGCCACAACTTCGGTGGTCTGCGCGCCTCGCACGGTGTGTCGATTTCGCACCGTTCGCACGGCTCGACGGGCCAGTGCCAGGACCCCGGCAAGGTGTTCAAGGGCAAGAAGATGGCCGGTCACATGGGCGCCGTCCGTGTCACCACGCAGAACCTGGAAATCGTTCGCACCGACGCCGACCGTGGCCTTATCATGGTCAAGGGCGCCGTCCCGGGCTCGAAGGGGGGCTGGGTCACGATCAAGGACGCGGTCAAGAAGCCTGCACATGCCGACGCACCGCGCCCCGCCGCGCTGAAGGCCACTGCGGCTGCTGCCGAGGCCGCGCCTGCTGCTGAAGGAGCCGAAGAATGAAACTGGACGTGATCAAACTTGACGCCGGCACTGCCGGGTCGGTCGAGCTGAACGACGCGATCTTCGGTCTGGAGCCGCGTGCGGACATCCTGCACCGCGTGGTGCGCTGGCAGCGCGCCCGTGCGCAGGCCGGCACCCATTCGACGCTGGGCCGGTCGGACGTGTCCTTCTCGACCAAGAAGATCTATCGCCAGAAAGGCACCGGCGGCGCACGCCACGGGTCCAAGAAGGCGCCGATCTTCCGTTCGGGCGGTATCTACAAGGGTCCGGTTTCGCGCAGCCATGCGTTTGACCTGCCCAAGAAGGTCCGCGCCCTGGGTCTGAAGCACGCGCTTTCGGCCAAGGCCGCTGCTGGCAAGCTGGTGGTGCTGGAGTCGGCTGACCTGGCTGAAGGCAAGACCGCGATGCTGGCCAAGGCTGTCAGCGATCTGGGCTGGAAGAAGGTCCTGGTCATCGACGGCGCCGAGGTGAACGAAAACTTCGCCGCTGCCGCCCGCAACCTCGATGGCGTGGATATCCTGCCGTCGATGGGCGCGAACGTTTATGACATCCTCAAGCGTGACACGCTGGTGCTCACGAAGGCGGGTGTCGAAGCACTGGAGGCTCGTTTGGCATGAGCGCGAATGCAGAACATTACGATGTGATCCGCAAGCCGATCATCACCGAGAAGGCAACCATGGCATCCGAGGCCAACGCGGTTGTGTTCGAAGTGGCGATCGACTCGACCAAGCCGCAGATCAAGAGCGCTGTTGAAGCCCTGTTCGGCGTCAAGGTAAAAGCGGTGAACACCACGATCACCAAAGGCAAGCAGAAGCGGTTCCGCGGCATGCTTGGCCGCCGCAAGGACGTCAAGAAGGCGTATGTCACCCTTGAGGAAGGCAACGCCATCGACGTGTCGACCGGCTTGTGATGCGAGCGGTGGGGTAAAACCCCACCCTACGGAAATTGGAACGGCCCCCGCCCAGGTGGGGGCCTTTTCCATGTGTCCCCAACGCCCCAAGAGGCCCGCAGGACCGGAAGGGTCTGTCCGGCTCGAATGGGCATTTGAAGCCTTGGTGGATTTCGACTTGGGCTTGCGGATCCTTTTCGCCATGCTGGGGCGCAGGAAAAAAGGGACGCTGCCAATGTCAGGGAAGACAAAGCCTCGCCGTGCGCTGATTGAAGGCAAGCCCGCGCTGATTGTCATCGACATCCAGAAGAGCACCTTCATCGATGATGGCGCGGAACGCGCGATTGCCAACATGCCGGGATATCAAGATCGGATGCTGGCGGCGCGCAGGGCGGTTGACGCGGCCCATGCGGCCGGGGTCCCGGTGATCTTCATCCAGGAAATTCACCGTGCCGATCTGGTCGATTTCGGGCGCGAACTGGATGGGGATGAGGACATCCATTGCCTTGAAGGCGATCCCGGAACCGAGGTCGCCAAGGAGGAAATGGGGTTCCGTGCCGGCGACTACATCGTGCCAAAGCGCCGGTATTCGGCGTTCTTTGGCACGGACCTGGAGATCTTGCTGCGCGGATTGCGCGCGCAGACCCTGATCCTGTGCGGCGGTCTGACCGATGTCTGTGTCCATTACACCTTTGTCGATGCCCATCAGTCGGATTACTTTTGCCGGGTGATCGAGGATTGCGTGGCAGGGTCGAGCCTGGACGCGCACAACGCGTCGCTGCGGGCGATGGAGTATTTGCAGACCGGCGCACGCTGCAGCCTGTCCGACGTGGTGGCGGCGATGAGGGCGATGGCGTGACGTCCATTGTGACGGCCCCCGTGTTGTCGCTGTTCTGCGGCAAGATCGCGTCCGGGAAATCGACCCTGGCGCGGCGCCTGGCGGCGCAGTCGGGGGCGGTTGCGATCCATGAGGACGACTGGCTTTCGGCGCTGTATGGCGATCAGATGCGTTCGGTTCAGGACTATGTGCGCTGCGCCGCGCGCCTGAGGGCAGTCATGGAACCACATGTGACCGCCTTGCTGGGTGCGGGTATATCGGTGGTTCTGGATTTTCCGGCGAATACGCCACAGACCCGTGCCTGGTTGCTGGGGCTGGTCGGGCAAACCGGCGCGCGCCACGAGATGCATGTTCTGGACGTTCCGGACGAGGTCTGCTGGGCGCGGCTGCAGCGGCGCAACGCCGAGGGCGGCAACCCGTTCCAGGTCACGCACGCGCAGTTCGAGCAAATCACGCGGCATTTTTCAATGCCCGGTCCAGATGAGGGGTTTCACCATGTCGAACACCGCCCTGGCGGCATTTCGGGCTAGGCATCATGCTGGCGCGCGCTATCTGCTGCCGGGTGTGGCGTGCAGGTGCCCGGCTGGCTGGAAATCCCGCCGAGCCCTATAGACACCCCCCAACATCCCTGCTATCCCCCGCGCATTATCGGCCTCGGATTCGTTCCGGGGCCGGTGATTTTTGGAATTTGGGGACCTTCGGGGCCCTTGTGAAAACCGAAAAGCCGGGGATACCCGGCGCAAAGCAAACGGAAGACAGAAAGAATGGCACTCAAGTCGTATAAACCGACGACGCCTGGCCAGCGCGGGCTGGTTCTGATCGACCGTTCGGAGCTTTGGAAAGGTCGCCCCGTCAAGGCCCTCACGCAGGGTCTTACGAAATCGGGCGGCCGGAACAACACCGGACGGATCACGATGCGCCGCATTGGCGGGGGCGCCAAGCGTCTCTATCGCATCGTCGATTTCAAGCGTCGCAAATTCGATATCCCGGGCACCGTGGAGCGCATCGAGTATGACCCCAACCGCACCGCCTTCATTGCGCTGATCCGCTATGAAGATGGCGAGCAGGCCTATATCCTGGCGCCTCAGCGTCTGGCTGTCGGTGACACCGTTGTCGCCAGCGCCAAGGCTGACGTGAAGCCGGGCAACGCCATGCCGTTTTCGGGCATGCCGCTGGGCACGATCGTTCACAACGTTGAAATGAAGCCGGGCAAGGGCGGTCAGATCGCACGCGCTGCTGGCACCTACGCTCAGTTCGTGGGCCGTGACGGTGGCTATGCTCAGCTGCGTCTGTCGTCGGGCGAATTGCGCATGATCCGTCAGGAATGCATGGCGACCATTGGCGCCGTGTCGAACGCGGACCATTCGAACCAGAACATCGGTAAAGCGGGCCGCAATCGTCACTTCGGCATGCGTCCGTCTGTGCGCGGTGTTGCGATGAACCCAATCGACCACCCGCACGGTGGTGGTGAAGGCCGGACCTCGGGCGGCCGCACCCCGGTTACCCCCTGGGGTAAAGACACCAAGGGTAAGCGCACCCGCTCCAACAAGGCGACGGACAAATACATCATCCGCTCGCGTCACGCCAAGAAGAAGGGCCGCTGATCCATGGCACGTTCTGTTTGGAAGGGCCCTTTCGTTGACGCCTATCTGCTGAAAAAAGCCGAGAAAGCTCAAGAATCCGGCCGCAACGAAGTGATCAAGATCTGGTCGCGTCGTTCGACGATCCTGCCCCAGTTCGTGGGGCTGACCTTTGGCGTCTACAACGGGAAAAAGCACATCCCGGTGAACGTCAGCGAAGAAATGATCGGCCAGAAGTTCGGTGAATATTCGCCGACCCGGACCTATTACGGTCACGCGGCTGACAAAAAAGCGAAGCGGAAATAAGCGCCATGGGTAAAGAGAATAATCCCCGCCGCGTTGCTGATAACGAGGCCATGGCCAAGGCCAGCATGTTGCGCATTTCGCCGCAGAAGCTGAACTTGGTCGCCGGCCTGATCCGCGGCAAGAAGGTTGAAAAGGCGATGTCCGATCTGACCTTCTCGAAAAAGCGTATCGCCATCGACGTGAAGAAATGCCTTCAGTCGGCGGTTGCGAACGCAGAAAACAACCACGGCCTGGACGTCGACAATCTGATTGTCGCCGAAGCCTGGGTTGGCAAGAAAATGGTGATGAAGCGTGGCCGTCCGCGGGCACGTGGCCGTTTCGGCAAGATCATGAAGCCGTTTTCCGAGATCACCATCACGGTGCGTGAGCGCGAGGAGCAAGCGTAATGGGACAGAAAGTCAACCCCATCGGGATGCGCCTTCAGGTCAACCGCACCTGGGATAGCCGCTGGTATGCCGAAGGCAAAAACTATGGCAATCTTCTGCTGGAAGATCTGCGCATGCGCGAGTTCATCAAGACCGAGTGCAAGCAGGCCGGCGTCAGCCGCGTTTTGATCGAGCGTCCGCACAAGAAGTGCCGCGTGACGATCCATACCGCGCGTCCGGGCGTGATTATCGGCAAGAAAGGCGCCGATATCGAGGGTCTGCGCAAGAAGCTGGCGAATTTCACCGACAGCGAGCTGCACCTGAACATCGTCGAAGTCCGCAAGCCGGATCTGGACGCGGCCCTGGTGGCGGAGTCGATCGCTCAGCAGCTTGAACGCC